>JBELBA010000013.1:0-21732 GCA_042095635.1 Chitinophagales bacterium | reverse complement strand
CCAGTAATAACTCCGTAACCACTATCAACTAATGCTTTTGCAATATCGACAGAAAGACCAAAATACGGATCTTCAGGTTGAGTTCTTGCACTACCAAAAATTGATACACAAGGACCGATTTTATTCATAGTTTCAAACCCCTCTACAAATTCAGCCATGATCTTAAAAATCCTCCAAGATGACTCTCCCATCTCATTAGACCAATTCCTTTTATCATGTTTCGCTACCATATACTACAAACTTTAATGAACAAATATATTTATTAATGTTACTTTTAAGGTATAGTCAACTTCTTTTTATTAAGGAGATTCTTAACATTTTGATGTGAAAAAGGACACAAGTACAAATAAACCTATCTTAACTGACTTAAAATCAGGAACTTATTTTTGGTGCTCATGCAGTAAAAGTGAAGCACAACCTTTCTGTGATGGCTCGCATAAAGGTACAAAATTTACACCCGTAAAAAAAGTCATCTCTGAAGATGGAAAAGTAGCCTGGTGTAATTGCAAAATTACCAATGAACCACCATTTTGTGATGGTAGCCATAAAAAGATGATCTAAAAAAAAGTATGTCTTATTGTAAGCGCAATATCGATAAAGTGAGAAGGCGCAATTTCTAATGTTTGAACTTCATAATAAGGTTTCAAATCAATAGAAAATGATAAAGGAGCACTAAACATATATTCGATTCCTGCAGTCATATCGAATCCAAAACCCTGATAAGCTTGCCTTACAATCTTACCATCAAAATTGGTGTATTCGAAATTAGAGTAGTTTGCAAAATGACCACCAACTCCCACAAACCAATGCAATCCAGAAGAATAAGTTCTTCCATTAAAAGGTCTTAGATATTGATACATCCCTGTAATTCTAGTACCTCCATGAGACATATGAATAATGGATTCAATTACATTAGGAGTTTTTGTTATAACCTTTAAACTTACTCCATTAGACATTCCAACTCTTGGTCCAAAAGCAACCATATAGTTCTGAGCATCAAGCTGCGAAATGCTTGCAAAAGACAATAAAATTAATGCTAATATTTTCGTTTTGATACTCAATTGATTATAGTAATTATTTAAAAATATACAGATTTTTCCAAAATCATTATGTTTATATCTTCTCATCATACGGATTAAATCAACATTTGGATGGAATTAATTGAAGAAAATTGTAGTTTCATTTTAGATAATGTAAATATTGTCACATGAACATAGTAATTGCAGGCGCTGGAGAAGTTGGATTTCATCTAAGTAATATGCTTTCGAGAGAAGCGCATGATATTGTTATCATCGATACTAATGAAGAGAAATTAGACATCATTGTTAACCACATGGATGTTATGACAATACTTGGTTCAGCTACTTCTATCCAAATATTAGAAGATGCTAGAATAAGTTCTAGTGATTTATTTATTGCCGTTACTTCATCAGAAGAAGTAAATATTTCAGCTGCTATTTTCGCTAAGGAATTAGGAGTTAAAACAACAGTATCTAGAGTTTCAAATCATGAATATTTATCTGAGAAAAAAATCTCATTTAAAAAATTAGGTATTGATCATATTATCTATCCTGAAGAATTAGCAGCGGAAGAAATTACGGAATTAATCAAGCATCCAGAATTATCAGAAGTTCATGATTTCTCAAATGGTAAACTTTCTTTGGTTGGATTAATACTTCATCCTGATGCACCAACCGTAAATAAATCTTTAATAGATATTGTTTCGGATTTTCCTAATGTAAACTGCAATGCAGTTGCAATACATAGAAATGATAAAACAATAATCCCTAGAGGAAATACTAAGTTCTTGGCTAATGATCATGTCTATTTTATTACACCTCCATCAGAACTAGATAATATTTTAAAACTGACTGGAAGAGATACATTTAAAGTAGATGATATTATGATATTAGGTGGTTCTAAAATAGGTAAACATACCGCTGAACTGCTTCAAAACAATCATAAGATTAAATTAATAGAAAAAGATAAAAATAAGGCATTCCAATTTGCTGACAGTCTTTCTAAAACATTGGTATTACATGGTAATTGCAATGACATTAACTTCTTAGAAGAAGAAGGACTTAAAGAAATGGATGCATTTATTGCCGTAACCGGTGATTCTGAAACTAATATTATTGCTTGCTTAATGGCAAAACGTTTTGGCATCCAAAAAACAATTGCTGCAGTTAATAATATCGATTACCTAGATCTTTCTCAGAACTTAGGAATTGATACTTTGATAAATAAAAAGTTTATCGCTGCAAGTAAAATTTTAAAATACATTAGAAAAGGAGAAGTATTAGATATCACTAGTCTTCCAAGTGCTGATGCTGAAGTATTAGAGTTTATTGTTAAAGACGGATCTAATATTACTAAATCCTCTGTTAAGTCATTAAACTTCCCTGAAACAGCAATCATTGGTGGTATCATAAGAAATAATGAAAGTTATATAGCCACGGGAGACTTTATAATACAACCAGACGATGAAGTTATTGTATTTGCATTACCTGGTTCTATTCAAAAAGTAGAAAAATACTTTAAATAGTGAATACTAAAGTTGCGTTTAATATCCTAGGATTACTAGTAGCTATTAATGGTTTATTAATGCTATTAGGTTTACCTTTCTCTATTCATACGGGTGGAGATGATATTGAGGCTATAATAAGTGCTAGTGCTTTATCTGTATCTGTTGGTTCGGTATTTTGGTTCTTCAATAGAAACTGTGAAAAAGAAATCAGAAAACGTGATGGATATATCATCGTTACTTTCGGATGGATATTAATTTCGATTTTTGGTGCACTACCCTATTATTGGAGCGGACATATCCCTAGTTATACAGATGCCTTCTTCGAGACGATGTCTGGTTATACCACAACTGGTGCTAGTATTTTAAATGACATTGAATCCATTCCTCAAGGACTACTCTTCTGGCGAAGTATGACACATTGGATAGGAGGAATGGGTATAATAGTATTGACTGTAGCAATATTGCCTATACTAGGTATTGGTGGTATGCAATTATTTGTAGCCGAAGTACCTGGTCCTACCCCAGATAAATTGCATCCAAGAATAGCCGTAACAGCAAAAAGATTATGGTTCATTTATGTACTATTTACTTTTGTAGAAACCATATTACTGATGTTAGGTGATATGTCATTCTTTGATGCGATATGTCACTCTATGGCCACATTAGCAACCGGAGGATTCTCAACACAAAATAATTCTGCAGCTGGATTTAGCCCATATATACAGTATGTAATCACCTTCTTTATGATACTTGCAGGTATTAACTTCTCCCTGCATTACCACTTCTTAAAAGGAAGGTTGGTTAAACTTTGGAATAATGAAGAACTCAGAGTTTATATCTATATACTAGGAATCATAACTTTCATTTCAACCTTTATCTTGGTTACTAATATTGGTAATCCGGTAGAACAATCATTTAGAGAATCGATATTTATGGTGGTAAGTATTGTAACGACAACTGGTTTTGTTACTGCAGATTATACCGCTTGGACACCATTTTTGATGCTAACTTTCTTTATTCTAATGTTTTTAGGAGGTTCTGCAGGTTCAACTTCTGGAGGAATTAAAGTGATTAGAATCCTGTTATTATCTAAAAACTCAATTGTAGAATTGAAAAGGTTAATACATCCAAATGCAATGATACCTGTAAGGCTTAATGGTAAAGCAATAAAGGAAGATATCATTTCTAAAATCTTAGCTTTCTTCCTGATATACGTTATCATCTTTATTTTGGGATCACTAATTATGTCCTTAATTGGATTAGACTTCTTATCAGCGATAGGTTCTGTTGCAGCAACTTTAGGTAATATAGGTCCTGGTATTGGATCTGTAGGACCAGTCGATAACTTTGCACATATTCCAACTATTGGGAAATGGTTCTTATCCTTCTTAATGTTATTAGGTAGATTAGAATTATTTACAATTCTAGTGTTGTTTACGCCATATTTCTGGAGGAAGTAGAACCGCTCCCTCATTTCCTCTCTTTTAATAGAGAGACGCTCAGTTGATAAACTAATTCACCTTTTTAAAAATCGATTTCAATGCACCTTTTAATTGATCAACATCTTTTTGTAAAACATAAACCTGAGTTGATAATCTGATAAAATAATCTTCATTAGAAACGGATACAGGAATTTCAATTTTAAATTCATCGTATAATCGATCCTTAAGTTTCATTGGATCTTTATAATCCTTCGGAATAGGAATACTACACATCTGACCCAAAAATACTGGACTAACAGGACATACTGGCTTAGTACCCACGATATCACAAAGATCTTGGTAATTATCTAAGATCAATTGTTTGGCTGCATCTGCCTTCTCCCACCAATTATGCTCCTTAAAATAAGCGATAACTTCTGGGATAACGCAAAAAGCAGAACTATCTCTAGTTCCTTGCATTTGATGATAATCTAAGTATTGAGAATAACTGGGAAATTCTGCTTCATACCCCCAACTAACCACTAATGGATTTAAATCATTCTGAAGTTCCTTTCTAGTATAAATAAAAGAACTTCCTTTTGGCCCATTCATCCATTTATGACAAGCACCTATATAATAATCAGGATCTAAAGCATCAATATCTAATTTGAAATGACCAGGAATATGTGCCCCATCAATAATGGTAATTAAATTCCTATTCTTTGCCTCTTTGATAATTTCCTTAACCGGCAATAATAAAGCTGTTGCACTAGTCATATGACTGATAAATATAGCTTTGGTTTTATCCGAGTATCCTTTCCAGAAATCTTCTAATATTTGTGCTTTAGATTGGATAGGTAAATTAATGTGCTGCCTGATATACTTCGCGCCTTTCAATGCTGCATAATGCTGCCAAGTTCTATCACAAGCTCCATATTCTAATTCCGTTCCTAATATCTCATCCCCTTCACTAAAATCGAAGTTTTTTACCACCAAATTAATAGCATGCGTTGGATTAGGAAAGAAAACCAAATCGTCTTTATCGCATCCAACAAAATCTCCCAAAGCCTTTCTAGCTTCTTCAAAATATACTGGTAGCTTATTTATGATAAACTGAACGGCATTAAACTCTAATTCTTCTTGACATTTTTGATATGCCTTAAACAATGGCTTTGGACAAGCCCCAAACGAACCATGATTTAAATAAGTGATATTAGGATCTAAAAGGAATTGATTCTTCATAGAAATAAAACTAGTGAATTGTTTATTTTTGTTTCATCTAAATCTAATAATTATGTCAGAATTTAATTATCAAAAGCCATTTCCATTGGCAAAAGACCCTACAGAATACAAATTAGTAACAACTGATTATGTTTCTACTGTTGAGGTAGACGGGAGAAAATTATTAAAAGTTGCACCTGAAGCATTAGAAATTATTGCACAAAGGGCGATGGAAGATGTTGGTTTCTTTTTAAGAAAAACACACTTAGAAAAAGTAGCTAAAATCTTAGAAGATCCTGAAGCAACAGATAATGACAGATTTGTGGCATACACTTTATTAGAGAATGCACAAACAGCTGCAGAAGGAATCTTACCATCTTGTCAAGATACCGGCACTGGTATTGTAATGGCGAAGAAAGGAGAAGATGTATACACCGGAACTAATGATCCAGAATGGTTGTCTAAAGGGATTTATAATGCTTACCAGGCTAGGAATTTAAGATATTCTCAGATAGTGCCTTTAAGCATGTTTGAAGAAAAAAATACAGGAAATAATTTACCTGCACAGATTGATGTGTATAGCGAGCAAGGAAACGAATACAAATTCTTATTCTTAGCTAAAGGTGGCGGTTCTGCCAATAAGACCTACTTATACCAACAAACAAAGGCTTTGTTAAATGAAAAGACTTTAACAAAATTCGTTCATGATAAAATTAGAGATTTAGGAACTGCAGCTTGTCCTCCATATCACTTAGCATTAGTGATTGGTGGTACTTCTGCAGAAGCTAATCTAAAAGCGGTTAAACTAGCTTCGGCTGGTTACTATGACGAATTACCTACAGAAGGTAACATTGGTGGTCAGGCATTTAGAGATTTAGAATGGGAAGATAAAGTGCAAAAGATTTGTCAAGAATCTGAAATTGGTGCACAGTTTGGAGGTAAGTACTTTACACATGATGTTAAGGTGATAAGATTACCGAGACACGCTGCTTCTTGTCCAGTAGGAATTGGGGTTAGCTGTTCTGCAGATAGAAATATCAAAGCTAAGATTACAGAACAGGGAATCTTCATTGAAGCTTTAGAAACTAACCCTGGCAGATTATTACCAGCAGAAGCACCTCATCTGCAACCTGCTGTTGAAATTGATATGGATCAACCCATGGAAGAACAATTAAAGATTCTTTCTAAATACCCTATTAAAACAAGATTAAAGTTAAAAGGAACACTAATTGTTGCTAGAGATATAGCACATGCTAGGATTCAGGAGATGTTAGATAATGGGGAAGAAATGCCGGAGTATTTCAAAAATCATCCAATCTATTACGCAGGACCTGCGAAGAAACCAGACGGAATGCCATCTGGAAGTTTTGGACCTACTACTGCCAATAGAATGGATCCATATGTGGATCCTTTCCAAGCGAAAAGAGGATCAATGATTATGCTTGCAAAAGGTAATAGATCTCAGCAAGTAACAGATGCGTGTGCTAAACATGGTGGTTTCTATTTAGGATCTATTGGAGGACCAGCAGCGATCTTAGCAAAAGATAATATTAAGTCTGTTGAAGTTTTAGACTTTGAAGAATTAGGAATGGAAGCAGTAAGAAAAATTGAAGTTGTTGATTTCCCTGCATTCATCATTTGTGATGATAAAGGAAATGATTTCTTTGCTGACATATAATTAAAACCAAATATTGATAAATAAAAAAAGCCTCGACATATTGTCGAGGCTTTTTTTTATTCTTTCTTCAATTTCATAATGTGATAGCCATTCAGTGAGGCTAAAATAGCATTCAATATTAATACTGGATAACTCTCTATAAAGAAACCATATACAATAAAACATATCGCTCCTGTTAGATTAAATACCCGTAATTTTTTAACATCTTTCATAGCGATTGATAATGCTACAAATACCATGGCTACATAGCCAATTGCATCTATTCCTCCTTCACTCATTTAAGACTATACGGAAAAAAAAAAGACTTGTTAATCCAAACTTATTTCAGTGTTGCTAAAGCTTTCTCTATTAATCGATTAGAGTAATCTGTCATCTTCCAGTGCCCAGGAGACCATCCTTCTAAGAATCTTTCAAAGTCTGCCCAAGCAAATGGATATAAAGCACGCCAGTTTCCTTCCAAGTCATTGAGGTTAATATCCATACAACAGGTTGTACAGGCCTCTCTTAGTGCAGTAAAGTAATGTGCCAAATAATCTTCTTCGAGATATTCATTCATCTCCTCACCTAAACAGCTCAATAAATAAACGACGTCCTTCATTCCACAACCTATACCTGTGTATTGAAAATCTACTGCAGCAACTTCATTAAGCTTATTAAATAAGAAATTAGCTGCTTTAGCATCTCCATGCAATACCGTTAAATATTTACTAGACTTTAATGCCTGATCTATATACTGAGCCTTGTCTCTTAATGGACCTGCATCCATAGCATCAAACTCGTCCGGTCTTGTAGCTAAATGCCAATAAGTGCCTTCTTCCCATAAATCAGTAATCTCATCTTTTAGAAAGAATGCATGTAAATTGGCTAACCAAGACAAGCAAGTCTTTACTTCATCATAAGCAAGATTCATTCTTATATCCGTAAAGCCTTCTTCATTTAAATTGGTCATCACTAATAATAATCGATCACCTTCTTCTTCATGACCAATATAATTAGGCAGTTTACAGAAACCATTTAATAGAAAAGCATAGTATTGATACCATGTCTTTTCGTTCTGATAAGATTTCAATTTTCTATCATGAGAAAACTTACTATCCCATGTTCTTTTAATTACCACATCGGCTGTCAGATTAATCCATTTTACAATGACAGATGCATAAGCTGCTCCTTCAAGTTGAATGCTTAAAAGACTACCATATCCAGACCATAAAGATTGAATTTCTTTAACCGCCGTAATACTTTTGAAGTCTAATACTTTTGATAATAAACCCTCTATTTCTTCTATCTTAAAACTCAACTTGCTGAATCGTTTTATATTCCATATCCACTAATAGTAAACCATCAAATGGATTGATGACGTGGTATTCTATTAACTGTCTTCGTGTGTCTTTATGCTGAATTCTCCCTGCAGACTTTCCTGATTTTACTTCTGCTAAATACTTTATACCTTTATGCTCTACTAAATAATCTACTGCTAAATCTACCGTAATAAGTTGATTGTTAATTTTAAATTGATGCTTCAATGGATATTGCTCTTCCAAGATTTTAAAACCATTTTTCTTTAACAGCTTTTTTGCTCTACGTTCCGCTATATTTCCTTTATTAAATCGCTTCTTACCTAGGTAACTTTCCCACCATTTAATTAGCAGATAAGTAGCATAGGCCACTAAAATTATGCCGATGATAATAAGACCAATAATAAAATTTAGAGCTGTCATTAATCCTTGATCAATTGCTTTCTATAAACTTGTCCTTCAACAGCTAATTCTATAAAGTAAATTCCTGTTTCTAGATTCGATAAATCTAATTGATACTGATTAGCATTAGTTTGTTCTTTCATCACAAGTTTACCTACCACATCTTCTAGCTTAATACTTGAAAGCATATAATTAGATGGTAAAGCAATATTTAAAATAGACTGAACCGGATTTGGATATAAACTAATATTTAAGTCTAATTCTGTAATACTATTACTAGTAGTATCCCCTATCACTCTAATAAAGTCTTCTTTTGTTAAAGAATCTGTAACCGTCCCGTTAGAAGCAATTAAAGTAATATCGTAAGTTCCTGCATCATCAAAGGTAATTAATGGATGTCTATCTTCAGATGTAGATGGTGTTCCTCCTTCAAATCTCCAATGATAAGATAAGTTAGCCCCTTCAGAAAGGTTGGCAAAGTTAATAGCAAAGCCTTCATCTATTTCTTCCTTATCGGCTTCAAAATCTACTTCTATATTCTCGAAGTAACTTTCATTACATGCCACTAATCTAATACCAAAAGAAGTATGTCCATCAGAACCATAGAAATCATTAAATGGCAACCAAGTAGCCTCATTATCACTTTGATAATACATATATGCTGTATTACCAGATGAGGTCATAGGATCAATGGAAACAGAGAACGATTGTGCATCAACATTATCATAATCCAATTCAAAACCAATAAACACATTTCTGTCTACATCTACAGGTTCATCAAAGAAAACTCTATTAACATAATCGTTTAACAGGTTAGATTCTCTAACATCGGATAGATCTATAGTCTTAGAAGCTAAAGTAGCACCTGGTGTACCATTATTATCCTCATATACTGCAAATGTAACTGTATTGGCAGCTCCATCGATTTTGTCCGCACTACTAGTAAAGAATTGAATTCCGCTTAATTTATTATACTCCAAATCTGTAAAGTACTCTGCATACTTTGCTATTTCATAATAGTTATGTCCACTTACTAATCCATAACCGCCATTTAAAGAATAAGTCGTTAATCCACCTACACTAGATATATTAGCAATAGTAGAATCACATCCTTCAGGGATAGCTTCTACAGTGATCATTTCTGCAATAGTTATCGTCTGTTCATCAACATCATTAGATACAGTTAATGTTACGTCGTAAGTTCCGGATTCATTGTAAGTAATGCTTGGATTCATTTCATCAGAAGAACTAGGTGATCCTCCTTCAAATGTCCAGTTCCAATTTGAAGGTACACCAGAAGAAATATCAGAGAAGCTCACTGTTTGTCCTTCTAATATTGTTTCTACATCAGCTATAAAGCTTGCACTTAGTGCAGAAGCCTGTGAGAAACCATCACTAGAAAATAATCCTCTACCATGCGTCGCTGCTATTACTTCTTTATCAGCGTCTCTCATTTTAAGCATATCTACCCTTACTGTTGCAAGGCCAGAATTACTTGGTGTCCAGATCGGACTAGAACTTGTAAAATTGGTTGTAGACCAAACTCCTAATTCTGTAGCTATAATAACTTCTGCTTCATTATTAGGATTGATTAAAGCCCATCTTACTGGAAGATCTACTAGATTACCTTCTTTCTCCGACCAAGAATTACCTCCATTACTTGTATACCAAATAGAGCTAAGGCCATAATTAGAGAATGTAACAATGATCTCTTGCTCTGAAGAACCAAACTCAACAGAAGAAATCCAACCATTAGGAAAGCTAGAAGCACCTATTTCTGCAATAGAAGCGCTTGAATTATCTGTATTAGTTAATTTATATAATCTACCAGCAGCTGTACCAATAAATACAGTTGAACTAGAAGTGGTATATGGAGATACTTTTATATTAGAAATATCTGCGCCTAAATCTGGCAAGGTGATATCAGCATTTTGAGGAGAACCATTACCAATATCAAAATATCGCTTTAATAAAGTAGAACTTCCACCTGCATATAGGATATTTAAGTTATCATCAAAGTCTGATGGATTAATGAATAAACCGGAAGAATTATCACTATCTAGATAGTCGAAATAAGATCCTCCATCAGTACTATAATAAAGATTGTTATAGGTATAAGAGGAAACCATTACATTACCATTAGTCTGATCTATATGACAAAATCCACCATCACCGCCAGTAACTTCTGTGGTAGAATTTATTCCACTAGAATTAAATAATTGTGTACCATTATCTTGCGTACCTGCAATAAAAGTATTTTTAGAACTAGTAGGATGAATATCACAAGAATAAAACTGTGTAACATTATATCCATTGTTTCTCATTTCTATTGCATCGTTATTGCTAGCTGAACTAAGATCATCGGTGTAAAACACCCCACCATCATTACTAAATATTGCTGTATTTAATTGAGTAGTTGAGAATATTATATTGTGCTGATCTGCATGTACAACAGAGTAGCTTTCATTCCAGAAACTACCAGATGCATGCCATCTAGAAATCTGAGACCAAGAAGCACCTCCATTTTTACTATAAAATAAATCTATCGCACCTACTACAACATTATCTCTATTAAATGGATCTACTTGTATCGTTAAGTCATAATAGGCTTGTCCTCTAGAAAAGTCTGTTGCTGCAATATCATCATCTGCATCATTAGGTTCGGATAAAGAAGTAAAACTCTCCCCTTTATCTGTAGATCTAATGATCGCATCGACTGCATCATCTCTTTCTAATATGGCATAAATATAATTTTCATCCGAAGGTGCAACTGCTATTTCTACTCTACCATCATTACCACTTTCGTATGCAATGTAAAATTGTGTTCCATTATCAGAATACAATACTGTACCACCAGAAACAACATTAGAATAAAAAGAACGTGCTGTTCCTATCCATATTCTGTTATCTGCACCAATCTCAATATCACTAACCGAGAATCTAAGATTTTGTCCAGAAATCTTTCTCATGACTTGTGTAAAGCTTTCTCCTCCGTCTGTAGACCTTTGCATTCCTTCTTCATCTAATCCAAAGTATAAGTCCGCATCTTCTCCTGTAGAACCGGCATAACCTGCACTCACTCCAACGTAAAGTACAGAACTTCCATTCTCATTTCTAACTGCAATATCATTTACATAATAATAGTTTGCTGTAGCACTTAATTGATTCCAAGTGGCACCACCATCTGTAGATTTCCATACCCCTGCACCTCTTCCTGCACCCGTGTAACTTTCTCCTGTACCTACATATATGATTTGACTGTTATTAGGATCGAATGCGATAGAACTGATTACTATATTATCCCAAAGGTCTCCAACCGCATTCCAAGCAGAACTATTATTAGTGATATCATTATTATACCATAAACCACCGGTTACACCACCGGCCCATACTTTTTTACCACTACTATCATTAGGATCGAAAGTGATTGCTCTTGTTCTACCTCCAACATTATTTGGTCCTCTCTCTATCCAAGGTGTAGCATCTGCACCAGGTCCTCTTTGCCTACTATAATTATTGATTTGCTTAACAATAGCTGGCAACACTTCTGGTGTTGGCCGCTTTAATGTCGGATGCATCGTCATTAAATAATTCTGACGCTCTGCCAAATCTGGTCTATCTTTTTTGGGAATGGCATTATAAGTAGCATCATCCATTCTTTCGAAATAAGGATGTGTTTTTAGATAAGCCTCATACTCTGTTCTTGATGTAATTAATACATCAGTAAGTATATATGAAACTATTAAACTAAGAACAAAAACGATGGATAAACGAGTAGTCATGTAAAACTTATTTGATTATATATGAAAATAATCAATTTAGATGACTTTAGTAGCTTGGTATAAATAGATAGCCTTTTTATTGCTGTCTAATAATTGTAATGGATTATTGTACTATTATTTTCTTTACAAACTTATCTCCTCCTATGATCACTTCAACAAATACAACTTGACTAGCAATGTTTTGTAAATCAATATTTAAATATGAGCCAGTATCCAAATTTGATGCTTGATAAATCATTTGTCCTATGTGAGAATATACTTTAATACTATATTCTTCTCCAAATTGATGAGCTAAAGACCTGATATTTATTAACCCTTCATTTGGGTTAGGCCCAATATAAAAGGCATCTTCTAATTGCTCTTCAATACTTAAACTATAGCCAACTCTAAATTGATAATAAATGGCTGTTCCAAAATCTAAATCGAAATCTTCAATATCTGCCAAACCATAATCATCGGTTCTAAATTCTAATTTTCCTCTACCATCATTATTAGCCCAGAAATCTGCACCATCTTTACCAGCATCTAGTAACGCTATAGTATAACAACCTGTACTTAGATTAACAATAGTATCATATGTTGCTCTAGCTTCCATACTATCCGGACTGCTATAAACCACTACTCCATTTTGATCATACAACTTATAAGTCGTTTCCATTGCAGCTGCATTGGTCTTAAATCTTAATAAGAAGGTATTTGGATGAACAGGAGGTAAACTAATCTTACTTTGCTTAGTACTATTTTGTGGATACTCAACATCCACTCCATTTGCTTTAATAACTGTAGCAAAGAATACCCCATTTTCTTCTGCACCTTTCCATAAATGACTTCTATCTACATAAGTACTTAATACAACTGTATCTGCTTCTAGATAAGCCAAACTTCCTTCCCACTTATATCTTACAGATGTTAAACCTTCTAATCCATAATCAATTGTTGCTTGCTTTAAAGTATCACTACCATTGTTTCTTATAACAATTACAGGATCTCCACAAATTGGATTAAACCTTCTATGTTCATGTGTGATATTAGGACTAATAATATCTAGCAACTCTACATCATTTACAAAATTTGGTGCACCATAATAAACAAGTGCTGAACCAATATAATAACTAGGCGCAGGAGGGTTTACATTATCATATACATAATCATCGAATTGATAATCTAATTCCATTGTTGAACCTGTTAAATAAGAAGTCATATCATATTCATAAGCATCTACAGGTGCTCCCGGACACCAACCTGCTCTATCATATAACCATGTACCTGCTTGAGGATACTCTGGATTCATTCCACAATCTGTACGCCATAAATATTGCTCATGTGCCTTAGATCCATTTACATGGAACTCATGTGTTTTAATACAGAATTCTGCACAATTTTCTGCACCTCCAAAACGATGACCTGTAGTAACAACTCTCAGCTTGGACTGCACAGCATTAGTTGGCAAATCAATGATCTTTGGTATAACCTGATCTGCTATTGGATTATCCGTTTCTCCATAAGTATATCTTCCCGTCCATAGGTTTTCAAAACCTAGGACATTTCTTGTAGGTGTTCCTTCGATAAATAGAAACTTCGTTGAAACGATCCAACCATCTTGCCAACCATCATAGAAGGCTCTAATGATCACACTATCTTTTAGTATAGACTGAAAGTCACTCACATCGAATAAGTATTTTCTTTCCCAGTCATTATCATAATTACCTGCATAAGGTGTAATAACTCTTCCTAATTCTACTTCATAAAATAGATCGAAAGTATCTATACTTAATACTCCATTAGAGTCATATATATGATTAGTATCTTGTGCGCCAGTTTTAAGTCTCGCACTAATTTTAGAAAAATAATCCCATTCAGAACATCCTGTTTCTGGACATCCGATGGTAAATTCCATTAAGACTTTCTCGTAAGTAGTTGATGTATTAGGAAAACTAACATTGACATCATAATTTCCATACCAAGTCCAATGTGTTTGGTTATGTGCTTGCACAAATGTGGTATCGCCTGCAGCGGCAAAATTGAAAATGAATATTACAAGAAGGAAACTCGTTAATAAGGCTTTCATTTTTATTATTGTTTAGTCCGGCACAAAACTAAGCAATAATTATATCACAGATTGATATAGAACGACAAATACTTAATCTCCTCTAAGATAAATTGTAACTTTGCTGTTCAGTTAAATTTTAATCGATGTTCAGTAACGAGATGAGTGTAATTAAACAAAGTAAAATAATAGATAGCGTAAAGGTTTTATTAGATCAGATGCCAAATGATTGGCTAAGATTAACAACGCACAGACTAGATATTTATGTAGAAAAATTAGCAAAGAAAGCGTTTTTAGAACAGCTAGAATCTTTAGTTGATGCCAACAATATTACAAGTGCTTCTTTAAGTACCTTACCTACTGCCTTCGATTATATTAGGCTTGGACATCCATTATCTTGTTTATTAGAATGGTCTCTAGCAAAAATCAATCATTTATCTGCAGACAAAATGATAAGTTTTTCTTCTAAGACGGCACCAATTTTAGCTGTATTAAGAAAGAACTTATTCGAAAATAAAAAAACCCTTATTTCTTATAAAGGTCAATTACCTGAAGCATTTATAGCTGATAATATCAAAGCTATATACGGTTATCAATTTGAACTTTTAGAAGTAGAAGATATTAATGCTATTCCTTCTTTTGAAGGCAGCATAATATATGTCAATGAAACTAACAGTATTTGTGAGTTTGAATTAAACAGCAATATTGATTTTGCGGTTCAAGTACATCCAATATTAGGAAGTGTAATCGCTATCAATGGTGAGCACAATGCGCACTATAAAGAAGAAATTCAACATGTTAGAAGAAGAGAAACAATTGCAATGACTCCTTCTAACACGCAGCTAGCTTTACAACAGCTAGTTGATCAAAACTTTGAAATTCCTAAAGAAGCATTTGAAGAAAATAAGATAAAAGTAATTAGTCAAATCCATGAAATAACAGCTTCTAGTAATAAGGCTGTTGTTGGATCTAGTGGTCTATCGATACAATATGCTATTGTAATGGGATTGATAGATGAAGCATTATCTAATCATCCTGGTAAAGACATTAAAATAATTGTACCACCTAATTGTTATGGCGGAACCAATGATCAGGCAAGAAGAGTTGCAGACTGTATTAAACAAGTAGAAATCGTTGATCTTCCTGTAGATGGAGAACATAATATGGTACAAAGTATTGATCTTGTTTTGGAAAAGATTGCTGCTGAAGATGCTATTCCTTATATCATTACAGAAATCCCTACTAACCCAAGAGTTGAAGTACCAGAATTAGAAGAATTAAGAGTCGCTTTAAGTAAAGCAAGATATACGAATACTGGAGCCAAAGCAATAGACCCAGTGTTTATCTTAGATCAAACTTTCTGTCCTAATGTACATTTCTTAGGAGATGACCAACTATTAGCGGAAGTGAGAACATTGGCCTATGTTAGTGGATCTAAATTTCCTAGTGGAGGTAAATGTACTGCAGGATATTGTACTGCTAATACTAAAGCTGCAAGCTTAATGGATAAGATCGACTTACATCTTCAAATCTGCGATAATGAAGCAACTGCTTTACAGTATGATCAATTGGCACAACAAATGCCTTCTATGAAGCAAAGAATATATGATGCTTATGTAAATACGAAATCTTTTGTAGATCATATAAAAACTACGCTTCCTAGTGCAAAAATTAATTTTGTATCAGAAGAAATAGCCTTACAAGGATTTACACCATCTGTTTTCTCTTTAGACCTTCCTACTAAAGGAAGTACGGAGCAAGAAAAAGAAGATTACAAAAGAGCAGCTAATCTTAAATTGATCAATCTTATGATTAATGAGATCCCTGATGAAAGTAAGTTCTGTGTTAGTTATGGTCAATTAAAAGGTTGTTACTGGACCATCCCTGCAACATCAACACAAGGAACAACTAAGGAAGGTGATAAAGATTATATTGTAAGAGTTGCATTATCTAAAAACATGGATTTAGACAAACACAAAGCGGTCTTCAGACAGTTTGTAGATAGTTTATAAACTGAAATACTTTATACTTATTGCTCAATTCATTAGTGGCTTCAACATCATCCATTAAAGACATTTGTGCATCCATTAATATTAAATCGAATTGATTATCTTTCCAATATGGATTCACTTACCCAAATAGCTTTAGGAGCAGCTGTCACAGAGGCATGTATAGGAAAAAAAGTAGGCAACAAAGCACTATTATGGGGAGCAATTGCAGGAACTATTCCAGATCTTGATGTGCTAGCAAATTATTTTACTGATAACATTTCAGCCATTGAGATTCATAGAGGCTTATCTCATTCCATATTCTTTGCTATCCTCTTGGCACTCCTTCTTGGATGGGGATTAAACAAGGTCTATCCTAAAAGTACTGTTTCAAGAAAAGAATGGACCATCGCTATGTTTTTAGCACTTTTTACGCATGCTTTGCTGGATGCACACACTACATGGGGAACTCAGATATTCTGGCCTTTTGATATTAGATTAGCCTATAAAAACATCTTTGTCATAGATCCCTTATACACCTTGCCATTGGTGCTATGTCTAATCTGGTTATTTTTTAAAAGAGCTAATGAACCATTGCGTTCAAAATTGAACAAAATTGGTTTAATAGTTAGTACTACTTACATGGCCTTGACTTTAGTTTTTAAAGGAGTAGCTTATCATCAATTCGAATCCAGTCTAGAAAGACAAGGAATAGCATATACAGACATAGAAACAAGGCCTTCTCCTTTAAATAGTATCCTTTGGATTGCTAATATTAAAACAGAACATGGCTTTAGAACTGGCTTTTACTCTCTTTTAGATAAACAAGAAGAGATTGACTTCAGCAAGGAAATACCAAAGCAGGATACTTTATTGGCCGATGTGGTACATGAAGAAAAGATTAAAATCTTGAAGGCTATTTCAAAAGGATGGTATACAGTTGAAAAACAGAATGATCAACTTTTATTCAATGATCTTCGATTTGGTAGAATGGGTATGGAAAATGAAGAAGCTCCTTTCGTTTTCAGCTTCCATTTATTCTATGATGCAAATGGTAGTTTTCAAGCCTTTGAACGACCAAAAACTTTTAATAATTCCAAGCAACTACTTTCAGACCTAATCCTTAGATTAAAAGGCATTTAAAAAAGAAAAAGCAATAATTACAATTAATATTACGAACGTTATTTATTTCAAATATCCCTTAAACTCTTCTATAGCATCAAATAGCTCTGCATTTGCTGCTTTATCGATGATTCTTCCATCATGGAAATTATCATTGAAGCTTCTTAAACTAAAACGGTCGATTATACTTCCACCTCCATACTTAACCAATACAGCCAAGTGATTTAGGTTATTACCTCCACCGCCTGCACCAGGAGAAGTACTCAATAATAATACAGGAGACTTTTTACCAAAAGTATAACGATCAATTCTACTTAACCAATCTAAGATATTCTTTAGAAAGGCTGAAGGATAACCGTTGTGCTCTGGAGATGCAATAACAAAAGCATCATAGGCAGAAAACATCTCTTTTAATACCATTACCGAAGCAGGTATACCAGTTTCCTTTTCAATGTCTTCACTATAAATAGGAATATTATAATCCTCTAGATTAATAATGTTGAATTGAGACTTACTAAACTGTAACATTGTATAATCTAATAATTGCTTGTTAAGCGATATAGAACTGTTGCTTCCTGTAAATGCTAGTACTTTTCTCATTTTCAATCTTTATAGCGTATTCGATAACTGATGCCTACGAATATATAGAACTAATCTTAATTAACAAGTTCAGCAATCTCCTTTCCAATTAAAGATCCGATGGCTACACCCATTCCTCCCATTCTCACAGCACAATAAATATGAGGCTCTATTTCTTTAACAATAGTCGTTTTCTTTTGTCCAACACCCATTATTCCTGCCCAACGTAATTCTATTTTTATGTCTCTTTGATAAGGTATGATCACATTACTTAAAATCTCATCTAATTTATTTTGAATGATCTCAGTTATTTTAATCTCTGAACTATTCTCTTCCTCAAAAGCTAAGTTTCGTCCACCACCAAACAAGATCCTATTGCCTATATTCCTGAAATAATAGTAGCCTTGCTCGTAATGAAAAGTTCCTTTCATTTTTAAACCTTCAATAGGTTCGGTAATTAACACTTGAGCTCTTGCTGGTTCTACATCTAGCTCTGGTAACAATTGCTTAGCAAAACCATTTGTAGCTAAAATGATTTTTGCAGCTTTAATCTCAAGGTTTTCTAAGACTAACTTTGCACCTCGATCATCCTGCTTTACAGATTCAATAGATACGCCGTTATATATAATAATACCTTTAGATTGAGCCAATTCTAATAAGGCCTTTAAAGCTTTACCTGTATCAATTTGCCCCTCAAACTTATTGGTAATAATATGATCTACATTATCAAAACCGTATTCTTGAATCAATTCATCCCTACTTTCAAATACATCTTCATTAAAGATGGGTCTTAAGAAATCATTTAAAAAATCAATCTGATCAATCGTTTCATTATATACTTCTTCATCAGCTTTGGTGAATAACTCACAACTTCCCCAATGTTTAAAATCCAATGCTTCGTCTCCAAGCAAAGCTCTTAAATTTAATAAACCTTTCCATCTTTTGTCAACGGTAGAGATTACTTCTTCCTTAGACATGATTTTAAGATCGGATAAAATCTCAGTAGGCGAACCAAAACAGGCAAAACCTGCATTTTTAGTACTAGCACCACTTGGTAAAAAACCTTTCTCAAAGATTACAATCTTAGCTTCTGGATATTTTGCTCTAAGCTCAATGGCTGCAGATAAACCAACTATACCACTTCCAACAATAGCATAATCTATATCATTATAAAACGAATCTGCTTCCCAAAAACTAACATGCATAATCTTGAATTTTAATTAAGGCAAATATAATGCATTCACTAAATTATCAAACACTTAAAATGATGACAAAAAAAGAAAAATTTAAACATTAAAGCCTAAGCTTTAGTCCAAATTCGAGTATTCAAATTAAGCTCCTGAATAATAATCTCATTAATTTTAAACAACTCATACATTTGCTTTACATCATCAAAATTAATATTAGATCTAAATATTTTAGGCTCAAATAAAGCCGTTTTAAAACTGATAGCGCAATAAACTCTAGAACCTACAAAAGAGAAAACAACTGGGACTCCTACAGTATTTTTGAAATTTATTACTCGTTCCATAATTTTTGGAGTAAGAATATACCTTGCCTCTATCTGGTCTGTAGAGTGAACTACAAAAGCCTTTTCAAACTCAGGATTTTCTAATTTCACCAAATCTTCATTTCGAGTAAATTGTTCAAAGAAATCACCAATCATGCTGCCCAATATTTTCCCAGTATGATCAGTTGATATAAATGTTTTTCCACTAAAATTCTTATTAAAATCAGCATGAAAAAACAAACCTTTGAATATCGTTATAACTTCCTCTTTATCTTTGGTTTTTTTAATGTATTGCGTATGTAATTCCGAACACTTAAAATCTGTTTTCTCAATTTTACCTTCAATTAAATCATCTCCTTTGTATTTATCAAAAGATTTCAAAAACAGTTCACTTTTTGTATAATCTGATTTCGATATAGCATTTTGAGGGTAATATTTCCAATTAGGGTCTATAAATTGAATAATTTTTTGAACTACTTGTCTTTTAAAATCAGCTTTGAATTGCTTGACATTACGCCTAGACTTAACCAAAACATAAACTATATAACCCAAAGCAGCCAACATAAGCGGTACAGCCACAGAAAGTAATACTTCATTGGACACGCAAAAAGCACAAACACCTGCTACTAAAAAAGCAATTATTGCTTTAATATAATTTGATCTAATCGCTTTTCTTGCTTGTTCTAATGAAGTTAATTCATTTAAAAGCTCACTATCATAGAGTGATTGAAGTTTTTCAATACTATGCATACTTAACTTTTAAAGAGTGCTTTTGCACTGATATTTTCTCTTTCTTCTTGAGGAATTTCTAGTACGTCTTTTCTTTTATAACTAAGCATTCCAGCAAGTATATTAGAAGGAAATGTTTCAATCGCATTGTTATATGCCGTTACAGCAGCATTAAAAGTCCTTCTTGCTGCAGAAATTTGAGATTCTACCTCATTGAAAGATTGCTGTAAATTCAAAAAAGATGCATCACTTTTAATTTCAGGATAATTCTCAACAGTAATATTAAATTTACCCATAGCGCCTGATAACTGATTGTCAATTTTTACTTTTTCATCAGTACTTAACCCATCAGACATTGCTTGAGTTCTTAACTTAGTAATATTTTCTAGTAATTCTTTTTCATGCGACATCAATTGTTGCACTGTTGAAATTAAATTAGGAATCAAATCGTAACGTTTTTTCAGTTGTACATCAATACCTGAAAAGGCATTTTCAACTTCGTTTCGCTTTCTAACAAGATTATTATAAATCGCGATAAAAACAACGACGACAATTCCGGATATTATAACTATAGACATAAAACTAATTTTAGGGGTAAATACTAATATTTATTACGACTAAATAAAAACTTTGATATTAAAATGCCAAGAAAGATTTCTAATTAAAGTAGAATAACTTAAAAAAATCTACCACTATTTGAATTACTCTAACACAATTTCTTTCACACCAACGTATGTTTGACCACTTATTACAACTTGATAAATACCTGTTTCAAGTGCGGATAAATCAATTTGCTGAAGCCCACCAGATAATTGATTATAAATTACCTGTCTACCCATTAAATCAAAGACCTTTAATGAATGAATCTCATTGGCAGAAAGATATACATTTATCAGACCTGAAGTTGGGTTAGGATACATCAACAAGTCCATGTATTCAAAATCTTTTGCTATATACTTTTTTACATCCACAACAATTTCATCATTAGTAAATTCAATATCATCTCCTTCTACACTTACACCTCCATCTGTATAAACTGCAAGGGAAAGTTCACTTCCTTGAAAGCCTGAAGGAATCATGTAAGTAACAGTAGCGATAATACCAGATCCTGTTACATTTCTTCTATCTAATCTTGTTCCAGAAACATATAAAAGACTATTGGCTTCATCTAAGGCACTGTATTGTAAAAATGAAGTATCTTCTTCATCATCTAACCAATCATCAGCCCATAAGTCTTCTCCTTCTTCAATATCCTGATTTCCCCAATCATCTACAGTTAAGTCTTCTCCTTCTTCAATATCTTCATTTCCCCAATCCTCAACAACTAGCTCTTGACTTTCGTCATCTAACCAAGAATCACTCCAAGAAACCGACACAGTGCTGTAATCAATCTCCTCGTCATTAAAGCCTAATTCAAAACCAATTCCATAC
>JBELBA010000012.1:0-21817 GCA_042095635.1 Chitinophagales bacterium | reverse complement strand
TAATTGTTTTACTATTTTTATCTGGGACTATTTTTGCTCAGAGACACGAGATAGGTGCTAAAGCTGGTGTAACGAACTATTTTGGAGATCTTAATCATGAATTACGAATTGAACCTAATTTAGGCTTTGCTCAATTATTATATAAAAACAATCAAACAAAATTCTATTCTTTTGGTTTTAGTCTTTCAATAGGACAGTTTTCTTCTTCAGATGCTAAATCTATTAATGCATGGCAAGTTAACCGGAATGCATCCTTTAGCACAAGCGTAAATGAAATAGCTACTTTTTTAGAATTTAATTTTTTACCCACTGATAAATCAGGTAAAAAGAATTTTGCTAGTCCGTTTTTTAAAGTCGGAACTGGTGTTTTTACAAAAACAGTGTATAGTCAATTTGGTGCTGATGGAGTTCAATTAAGTGGTTTATACACGGAAGCACAAACTTTAAATAGAGGAAGGCCATCAGGTTTGAGTATATTCTTAATGTATGGACTTGGTGTAAAGTTTGGTATTGGTAAACATATTGGATTTGGTCTTGACTTTTCCTTAAGAAAAACGAGTTCGGACTATTTGGATGATATTAGTACAGTTTATCCTGATGAAGATTTGCTTAGAAGAGTGTATGGAGAAGAAGCAGATGTTACATTGGAATATGTAAATACAAGTTTGAATCAGAATATAGATATGCAAGGGAAGCAAAGAGGAAGTAATTTCAAGAATGATGACTATGTTTTCGCAGGTTTTTTCTTCACCTACACAATTAATAATCCTAAATGTCCATTAGTTGTAGAATAGACCTTAATCCATTAGAAAATAAGGAATCATTCAACTATTTTTGTGGTTCTAATTGAATTAGATGGGAGATATTTTTGAAAAAATAGATAAGAACAATTTACCTGAGCACATTGCTATCATCATGGATGGAAATGGTCGATGGGCAAAGTTGCACGAAGAGGATAGATTGTTTGGACATAAAAATGGTGTTGATGCTGTTAAAACTGCAGTTACTACAGCAATGAAAATAGGAATCAAACACCTTACACTTTATACATTTAGTACAGAAAATTGGGATAGACCTAAATCAGAGATTGATGGTTTGTTTTCACTTTTAGTTAGCGCAATCAGAAGAGAAGCTGATGAATTAAATGAAAAAGGTATTAGGTTACATGCTATTGGTAATATTGATGATTTGCCGGAGCCTGCACAACTAGAATTAAAAGAAGCGACAGATTTAACATCAGGAAATACTAAAATGCAGTTAAACTTAGCACTGAGTTATAGTTCTAGATCAGAGTTTGTATCAGCATTTAAGAAATTCTATGCTGATATACAAGAGAATAAAAAATCATTATCTGACATTGACGAGTCAATGATTGATTCTTATATGCAAACAGCTGGTATTCCTGATCCAGAATTAATGATTAGAACAAGTGGAGAATTAAGAATCTCTAACTTTATGTTATGGCAGTTAGCTTATTCAGAATTATATTTCACAGACAAGCTTTGGCCTGATTTTGGAGAAGAAGATTTAGTTGACGCGATATACGATTATCAAAATAGAGAAAGAAGGTTTGGTAAAATATCCGAACAACTAAGCTAGTATGAATTACTTTACTAATATTTTCATTTTAATCTTATTTACTTTTTCTTCGATGATGACTTTTGGTCAGATCGATACTACAAGCACTAAGAATGAAATAAGTATAGATTATAATAGACCTCAAGAATACTTGATCAATGATATACAAGTTCTTGGTGGAGATAATTTGGATGCTAATATTATCATCTTATTATCAGAACTAAATATTGGTGATAAAATTGAAATTCCAGGACAGAAATTAACTAAAGCTATTCAGAAGCTATGGGATCAAGGATTGTTTGATGATGTTCAGATTTTAATTAGCAATCAATATAAGTTTAAGTTAGACCTAGTGATCAAACTAAAAGAGCGACCTAAATTATCTAAGTATAGCTTTAGAGGGATTAAGAAGGGAGAGATAAGTGATTTAAAGGAACAGATTGGTTTAGTTAGAGGTAAAGTAATCACTGATCATCTAAAGATTAGAATTGATAATGTGATATCCTTTTACATGCAAGACAAAGGATTTCATAATACTTCTGTTGATATTATTATTAAAGAGGATAGCTCATTTTCAAATGGTCAATCCATGATCATTAAGGTTGATAAAGGAGATAAGGTAAAATTAGAAACTATTAATTTTACAGGTTTGGAGTCTTTAAAGGAAGGAAAAGTAAGAAGACTTTTTAAAGAGACCAAAGAGAAAAAATGGTGGCGTTTTTGGAAAGCCTCTAAGTATATCAAATCTAATTTTGAAGCTGATAAGAATGCATTAATTGCTCATTATCATAATCTAGGTTATAAGGATGCAAAGATAGTAAGTGATTCAGTTATCAGCATTGATAGTACTTTAATGAAGTTAAGTATTAGAATAGATGAAGGTAATAAGTATTACATCAGAAAAGTTACTTTTTCAGGAAACACGAAGTATGAAGATTCTACATTACATGCTATACTAGGATTAAAGAGAGGGACAGTTTATAATCAAGCAATGTTGGATAAGCAGTTATTTGCTAATCCTTCAGGTTTAGATATATCGTCTTTATACATGGATAATGGATATTTGTTTTTCCAAGTTACTCCTGTAGAGAAAGCAATTGTTGGAGATTCTATTGACCTTGTAATTAATGTGTATGAAGGTACGCAAGCAACGATCAATAAAATTATCATTGCTGGTAATATGAAAACGAATGAGCATGTTATTAGGAGAGAATTATGGGTAGTCCCTGGACAGAAGTTCTCTAGGTCTGATATTATTCAATCTCAAAGAGCAATTGCTAATTTAGGTTATTTTAATCCTGAGACGATGGGTATTAATCCAATTCCTCATCCAGAAACAGGAACAGTAGATGTTGAGTTTAAATTAGAAGAAAAATCGACTGACCAAGTGGAGATGTCTGCTGGTTGGGGGGCAGGAAGAGTTATTGGAACATTAGGTATTAGTTTTAATAATTTCTCTACACAGCGGTTATTTAATAAGAAAAGTTGGAGACCAGTTCCACATGGAGATGGGCAGAAATTATCATTAAGATTGTCTTCTACAGGGCCTCAATTTAGATCTTTTAATACCTCATTTACAGAACCTTGGTTAGGTGGTAAGAAAGCGAATAGTCTTACTGTAAGTGTCTTCAATACTGTATTATCTAATAAGATTCCAGAAACAATGGCTAACATCTACCCTCATTTAGTTGTTGCTGAGGAAGATGAAGGAAGTATGAGTATTTGGGGTACAAATATCTCTTTTGGTAAAAAATTAAAATGGCCTGATAACTATTTCATATTAATATCTGGTTTAGAATACCAGCTTTATAATCTTGATAACTGGGAAAATAGAGGGTTTATTTTTGGTAATGGAACATCAAATGCAATTGCTTTGCAAGAGATCTTAACTAGAACATCTATTGATCAACCAATGTATCCAAGAAGTGGTTCTAAAATGAGTTTTACTGCTAAAGCAACTCCTCCATACTCTATGTTTGTAGAGAAGGATTGGACAAATCTAAGTGTAGAAGAAAGATACAAATGGACAGAGTATTATAAGTTTAAATTCGATTCTGAATGGTATACTACTGTTTGGCAAAACCTAGTATTTAAAAGTAGATTCAGTGCAGGTTATTTAGGTAACTATAATGATGAAATCGGTGTATCACCCTTCGAAAGATTTAGATTTGGAGGTAATCCAATGTTACAAGGTGGTCAGATGGGTAGTTTTTATTTAGGTGTAGATCCAGTTTCTATGAGAATTATGTCTGAAGATGATTTTGATGGCTCTAATGCAACATATACTACCTTCAATAAATATAGTATGGACTTAAGATATCCATTAACATTAAGCCCAATGTCTACTATTTATGTGCATGGCTTCTATGAAGCAGGTAATGCTTGGAATGACTTGCAATATTTTAATAATAATGATGTTCAACAAGTCGTTGGTACTGGAGTTAGAATCTTTTTGCCTATGCTAGGATTAATTGGTTTTGACTTTGGTATTAAAATCGGTGCAGAATATCAAGGTAAATCTTTTGGTGAAAGAACTGGGGTGTTCTTTACCATTGGAATGGATCCTTACTAAAATTCGATAATATGAAACAGTTATTCTTATTATTAGTATTTATTTCTTCCTTGAGTGTTTCAGCTCAGAAGTTTTGCTACGTTGATATAGATTATGTTTTAACTAATATCCGAGAATATCAAGATGCTCAGCATGAATTAGATATAATGTCTAAACGATGGGAAGAGCAAATGGATAAGTTAAAAATAGGGATAGATGAAATGTATAGAATCTACTATGCGGAAGAGGTTTTATATACTGCAGACATCAAGGAAAAAAAGATGGCTGCTATAAAGGTTAAAGAAAAAGAATTAAATATCTACACACAATCTAAGTTTGGATACAAAGGAGAGTTGTTTACTAAGCGTCAAGAGTTGATTAAGCCTATACAAGATGCAGTCTATGAAGCCATAGAAAAATTAGCTCAGGAGAAACGTTTTGACTTTGTATTAGACAAAAGTGCTGGTGTTACAATTCTTTATGCTAAACCAAGTTATGATAAGAGTGATCTTGTACTTAAATATTTAAGTTATTAATCACTTTTCATTAATTTTACCAAATCAATCATATTTAAAAGATCAAGATGAAAAAATTATTATTAGTATTAGCAGTTGCTTTTGTAGGAGTATTAGGAGCACAAAATATAGCTCATTACAGCAGTCAAAAAGTACTTGTAGAGTATACTAAGGCAAAGCAAGCGACATCTGATATAGAGCAATTTCAAAATACTTTAGTTGCTGAGATTCAAACCATGCAAACTACATTAGAAGAGCAATATAGAAAGCTACAGCAAGAAGGTGCTACGATGTCAGAGTGGGAAAGAGAGCACTTATCAAGTTCAGTTCAAGATTTAAATCAAAGAGTTCAAATGGCTTCTCAACAAGTGCAAGAGCAAGTTTATAATAAACAAACTGAGTTATTTGAGCCTATCTATATTGAGATTGAAGCAGCTTTAAAAGCAATTGCTGAAGCAAAGAAATACGATTTCATATTAGATTTAAGTGGAAGTAGAGGAATATACTCTAAGCCAGCTTTAGATGTAACAGACCAAGTAATTACAAAATTAGGTGGTTCAACTTCAGCTAACTAGTCTAGCAACACGTTTCGAAATTAGATCAAAATTAGTTTTTGATTCTAGGAAGGCAACCTTATTAAAGGTTGCCTTTTTTATTTGTTCAAAATCCAATTTATCTAGGTAGGTAAATTGATTATGACTTGATAGATATTGACCTAAATATTCTTGTTCTGTTTGTCCAGGAGTAGGGATAAGAATAGCATTACTTTTTGTAGCCGCATAGTCCATTATACTGCTGTAACCAGCTCTAGAAATAATGATTTCACTTTGATGAATAATTTGCTCTAATTCATCTCCAAATGCTGCATCTTTAATTTCTAGTTTTTCTATTCGTTTATTATTATTCGTTTCTGGTTTTCCACAAATGATTATTGATGGTTCATTAGTTTTACCTAATAGATCTATCAATTCTTCTTGGAAGAATGTTCTTTGCGGTTCAGGTCCTGAGACGATTGCACAATATTTATACTTTTTATCTAAATCAGCTGATTTAAACCTAGATAGGCCTCCAATGAATATTTTAGGGATATTAATCTTTCCTTTGGATAATTGTCCAGAAAGATTTAGGTTTTGATCAATATCAGGTATCCAGCATTCATTATAATTTTTAATGTACTTATGATTAATATCAAATATGAATGATTCTAGCCATTTTAATGGGGCTTTGATACTAATTTGATGGGTAATAAATATACTTGGAATAGATTTAGCATAGCATCCAAATTTATTGTCCGATATGATCAGATCAATTTCGTATGTTTTACAAAATTGCTCTATTAAAGTTTGCTCCTTCTTAATATTCTTCAATAAAGAAGGAATTTGAAAAGCCATCTTTATTGGAAATAAAAGAGGATGTTTAGCGTATGTAATGTTATAATCAGGTAAATCGATAATTTTTTTATCGATATATTCTTTTTCTAGTAGTGATTTTGATCTTCCACTTGAAGCAATAATAACTTCGTATCCATCTTTTTCAAGATGGTTAATAATTGGTATGGATCTAGTCGCATGGCCAAGTCCCCAGTTCAATACACAGTATAAAATCTTCTTAGAAGCTGATATTTTACCAATATCTGACAATATTATTCGAATTGTTAGCTAATATGGTAAAATTAAAATAAATTAGGAATATGAAAAGGTTATCCATCATTTGTATATCAATTCTTGTTATTAGCTTTGCATATTCGTGCGGGGGTTCTAGCAAAAAATGTAATACATGTCCGCAATGGAGTATTCAAGATATATTTTAAAAATAGCGTTATGATACATGAGAGTATAGAGAGAGCATTAGTAGAACAAATTCAAGTAGAAAACAATTCTTCAAATTTATATTTAGCTATGGCTTCATGGTGTGAAGTCCAAGGATTTAATGGTGCTGCTCAGTTTTTATTTATGCACTCTGAAGAAGAGCGATCGCATATGCTAAAGTTATTTAAGTTTGTTAATGAAAGAGGTGGACATGCTGTATTAAATGATGTATCTACTCCCAAAGCAGATTTCAATTCTTTTACAGAAATTTTTGAAGAATTATTAGCACATGAAATTCGTGTTTCTCAAGCAATTAATGAATTAGTTGGTAAGACTTTAGATGCGAAAGATTATACAACACATAATTTTCTACAATGGTATGTTTCTGAGCAGATTGAAGAAGAAGCATTAGCCAGAACGGTATTAGAAAAGTTAAAATTAATTGGGAATGACAAAGGAGGTCTTTATCTTTTCGATAATGATTTAGAAAAAATAGCTGCAAATCCTGCTGAACAAGCTTAATTTGTAATAATTAAAAAAGCGTATTTGAATCTCAAATACGCTTTTTTTTTATGTGCAATGAAATTAATGAGGTTATTGAAATTTTTCTGATAAATATCTACTGGTCTCTGTTTTCACATTAACGATATCTTCAGGTTTTCCTTCATACACAATCTGACCACCTTTATCTCCACCATCTGGTCCTAATTCAATTAACCAGTCTGCATATTTAAGTACATCTAAATTATGTTCAATTACTAATATACTATGACCTCTTTCTACTAAGGCGTCAAATGCATTCAATAGTTTTTGGATGTCATGGAAATGTAACCCTGTGGTTGGTTCATCAAAGATAAATAGGGTTGGAGTATTATCATTAGCTTCTAATAAGAAACTAGCTAGTTTTAGTCTTTGTGCTTCTCCGCCACTTAAGGTATTACTTGGTTGTCCTAGTCTTACATATCCTAATCCAACTTGTTGAAGCGGATATAGTTTTTTCCAAATATCTTTTCTTTCTTCAAAAAATTCAATCGCATCATCAATAGTCATTTTTAAAATGTCATTAATGCTTTTGTCTTTAATCTTTACTTCAAGAACTTCTTTTTTAAATCTATTGCCATTACATTCATCACATTCGATCTGAACGTCTGGCATAAATTGCATTTCAATGTTTAGATACCCATCACCTTTACATTTTTCACATCTGCCTCCTTCTACATTAAATGAGAAGAATGCAGGCTTAAATCCATTTAGTTTAGATATTTTCTGTTCTGAAAGCAATTTCCTTATACCATCATAAGCTTTTACATAAGTAACAGGGTTAGATCTACTAGATCTACCCAATGGATTCTGATTAATAAACTCAATTCTTTTGATTGATCTTACATCCCCTGTGATATGAGATGGTGTAATGGCCTTATTCTCATATATGTTTCTTAATTGAGGGTAGACAATTTCTTTAATTAAAGTTGTTTTCCCAGATCCACTTACGCCACCAATTGCAACAAATGAATTTAATGGAATGTCTACATTCACATTCTTTAAATTGTGTTTTTCACAATTCTCAAATCTGATTTTATTCTGAACTTTTCTTTTCGTTTTTGGGATTTCGATATCTAAAACGCCATTAAGGTATTTAGCAGTTAAACTATCTGCGTCACCTTTTAGTTCAGAACTAGCGCCATTAAAGATTACTTCACCACCAAGTTCTCCAGCTAAAGGTCCCATATCCACAACATGATCTGCAGATTTCATAATATCTTCATCATGTTCAACTACAACAACAGTATTTTGAAGGTTTTTAAGCTGTTTTAAGACCTTAATTAATCTTTCTGTATCTCTTGGGTGTAAACCAATACTTGGTTCATCTAGAATGTACAATGAGCTTACTAATGAAGATCCAATGTACTTACCTAAATTAATTCTTTGGCTTTCACCTCCAGACAATGTTCTTACATCTCTTTTAAGTCCTAAATAACCAAGCCCAACATCGTTTAATACTTCTAATCGCTGATTAATTTCTTTAACTAATCGTTCTGCAATCTTACCATCATTAGTATTTAATGATAATCCATCAAAAAATGATTTGGCATCTTTGATACTCATTTCCAATACTTGCTTAATTGAAGTATCATTAATTTTAACGTAGTCTGTTTCTTTTTTTAGTCTAGTTCCTTTACAATCTGTACAAGTTGTTTTACCTCTATATCTAGATAATAAAACTCTGAACTGAATTTTGTAAGCGTTTTCTTCTAATTCTTTAAAGAAGTCATTGATACCTTTAAATTCATTACAACCATTCCACAATAGATCGATTTCTTCCTCAGTTAATTCTGAGAATGATCTAAAAATAGGGAAGTCATTGATTTTAGAACCTGCTATAACCTGATCTTTCCACCATTTCATTTTTTCTCCTCTCCAACAAGCTATACCATCATCATATATAGATAAGTTTTTGTCAGGAATAACTAAATCTGGATTAATACCTAAGATTGTTCCATATCCTTCGCAAGTAGGACAAGCTCCGTTAGGAGTTGTAAAACTAAACATGTGTGTAGATGGTCTTTCAAATTTCATTCCATCGATTTCAAATCTATTATTAAAAGATTTTGATTGATGATCTAATACATGAATATTACATTCGCCTTTTCCTTCAAAAAGTGCATTTTCTGAAGAGTCTGCAATTCTATTTTCAGTTTCTTTATCGTCATTTTTGATAGAGAATCGATCAACTACTACTTCATAGTCATCTAAACTATCTGGTAAGTCTGTCAATAAAGATTCAATTTTTAAAAACTTGTTGTCGAAGTAAAGTCTACTAAATCCTTTTTGCATTAATTTCTCTAAAGCTTCTTTTACAGTAGCTTTAGTTTCAATCATATTAAAACTGATTACTACTTTTAAACCATTATCAAATTCACTCATGAATTTGATGATATCTAATACGCCTTCTGCTTTAACTTCCTTACCAGTAATAGGAGATATTGTTTTACCAATTCTAGAAAATAGGATTTTTACATAGTCATAAATTTCAGACGATGTTGCAACCGTAGATCTTGGATTCTTAGTATTTGTTTTTTGTTCTAAAGCGATAGCAGGGCATATTCCTTTAATATAATCGACTTTAGGCTTTTGAATTTTCCCTAAAAATTGTCTTGCATAGGAAGACAAAGATTCTATGTACCTTCTTTGTCCTTCTGCATATAAAGTATCAATGGTTAAAGATGACTTTCCACTACCTGAAACACCTGTGACTACAATAAGTTTATTCTTTGGTAAGGAGATGTGAACATTCTTTAAATTGTGTTCTTGTGCTCCTTTAATTTCTATCACTTTATCCATCTGCTGCTGAAACTTATTTTGAAAAATACCGTGATTACTTTGATTTAGTAAGATAAATTTGCTAAATTCAAATTAACGGCGAATTTATATGTTCGCTTAATTCATACACTAAAATACACGGAGGAACGCATATAGACTAATTTTTACTCTTTTTATTTACTTATCAATCATTTATTAAAAGAGGAAATTTATGTCTGAAAGTGTGTTATTATCCGATCAGGAGTTACTGAAAGCGTTTAAATCTGGTAACGAAAGAGCATTAGAACAAATTATTTACAAGTATAAAGACAAGGTCTTTTCGACTATTATGTTTCTGGTGAAAGATAGAGCTTTGGCTGAAGATATCTTCCAAGAAGTATTTATCAAAGTAATCAAGACTTTAAGAGCTGGGAAGTACAATGAAGAAGGGAAGTTATCTCAATGGTTATTGAGAGTTGCTTACAATCTTTGTATTGATCACTTTAGAAAAGTGAAGAGATCACCAAAAATGACTGCAGCTGATGGAAGCGAAGTAATTGAGTATTCTATTATTTCTAATAATAATGCAGAAAAAGCAATGATTCAATCTGAAATGTGTGCTAATGTTCAGTATGTGATTGATCAATTATCTCCCAACCAAAAAGAAGTTGTCGTGTTAAGACATTTTGCAGATTTAAGTTTTAAAGAAATTGCAAAAATGACCAATGTAAGTATCAATACAGCTTTAGGTAGAATGCGATATGCATTAGCTAATATGAGGAAGTTTATTGAAGAGAATAATGTACCAGTTTAGTATTTAGTAGTAGACTAAATCAAAATTAATATTGGAATGATACAATAATATTTTTCAGAGGTCGTTTTAAAGTTAAAAATTAAACAAAACTATTTTTTAGCCTATGATTACAAATGATACTCGATTCGACGTACTTCTTTACATTTATGATGAGCTTAGTCCATCGCAGAAACAAGATATGGATGATAAAATGTCTTGGGACTTTGATTTAAGAGATGAAATGCTTGCTATGAAAGAAGTGAAAAATACAATGGAACGTTGTCTAACAATGTTGAGTCCAAGCAATGCTGTTGTAGCATCGCTGATAAAGCGAATTAATGCGTAAATTATAAATTTATTGAATTATAGATTTATTATAAACATTGTTTTATACTGATCTATAATTCAAATTAAATTCCTATCCTTATTTCTTGTTCTAAGGTTTCATATAAATATTTTTCACTATACGTTTTCGTTTAGTGTTCTATTAATTATCTTGTTTTTTTTATTGAAAAGCAAGCTGTTGTTAGTTTAGCAAAGTAATCCATATTTGATGCTTGAAAAATGTGAATACTTTGTGGATTTCTGTTATAAACAAGCTAATCTTCTGAAAATCAACAATTTTTGAAAAGATTGAAAAATTCCTGTGGAAAACCTGTTTGCCTCAAAGCGTATTAAAAGGTAGCTTCGTTGTCCCCTTCGAAGAATTAATTGTAAAGAAGGATTTTAAAACAATTTGGAATTAGTAAGATTATGAGTAACACGGATATATTATCACAAGATTTTGTAGAACCAATTTTAAGAGAGAACAAAGATAGATTTGTTGTCTTCCCTATTAAATATGACGACATCTGGAAGATGTATAAGCAATCTGAAGCTAGTTTCTGGACTGCTGAAGAAATTGACTTAAGCCAAGATATCGTTGACTGGGAAAAATTGAATAAAAACGAAAGACATTTTGTTAAACACGTTTTAGCTTTCTTTGCTGCTTCTGATGGTATTGTAAATGAAAACTTAGCTACTGAGTTCTATGATGAAGTGCAATATCCAGAAGCAAGATGTTTTTATGGGTTTCAAATTGCTGTAGAGAATATTCATTCTGAGACCTATAGTCTATTAATCGATACTTTAGTTAAGGACAATGAAGAGAAAGATGGTCTTTTCAGAGCAATTGATACAGTTCCTTGTGTTACAAAGAAGGCAGACTGGGCAATGAGGTGGATTAACGATACGGATAGTTTCGCAGAAAGAATTGTTGCATTTGCTGCAGTTGAAGGGATTTTCTTCTCAGGGTCATTTTGTTCTATTTTCTGGCTAAAGAAAAGAGGAATGATGCCAGGTTTAACTTTCTCTAATGAGTTGATCTCAAGAGACGAAGGTTTACATACAGATTTTGCTTGCTTATTATATACTAACTATATCGAGAAAAAACTTCCTGAAGAAAGAGTTAAGCAAATCATTATGGATGCTGTAGAAATTGAAAAAGAATTTATTACAGATTCATTACCAGTAGATTTAATTGGAATGAATTCTAGATTAATGACTCAATATATTGAGTTTGTTGCAGATAGATTATTAATCTCTTTAGGTTGCTCGAAAGCTTACGGTTCTGCAAATCCATTTGAGTGGATGGAATTAATTTCATTACAAGGAAAAACTAACTTCTTTGAAAAGAGAGTTGGAGAGTATCAAAAATCAGGTGTTACAGCTGATAAAGACAATCAAGTATTTAGAACAGACATGGACTTTTAATTAGTCTGTGCACAATAATGTGGAAAAGTTGAATAACTTATGAAGCACTTCATTGCGTAGTATAGAGATACGCTTTGGTATGCGTAAGTTATTAATACTCAATCAAATATAAAAAAAACAGGATAGTATGCAAATTGTTAAAAGAGATGGTAGAAGGGAGCCGATTGATTTCGATCGAATGGTGGACTTCGTAAGTAGGTATGCTTATCAATTAGATACGGATTATATTAATCCAAATCAGGTTGCTAAAAGAGCTTTTGAGGGAGCTTTTGATGGGATAACAATCGTAGATTTAATTCAATTGACTGTAGAAACTGCAGCTTCAATGACTTCAAAGCATCCAGATTACGGTTTATTGGCAGGTAGATTAGCCGTATCAGAATTACACGTTAATACATCAGATTCATTTTCAAACACAGTTGAGAAGATGTATTACTATAAGAATCCAAAAACTGGAGAAAATGCTCCAATGATTTCTAGAGAGATTTATGATATCGTTAAGAAAAATGCGATTGATTTAGATAATTCAATCGATTACTCTAAAGATTATAGTTATGATTATTTCGGTTATAAGACTTTAGAAAGAACTTATCTTTTAAAGATCGATGGAAAATCAGTAGAAAGACCACAGCACTTATTAATGAGAGTTGCTTTAGGTATTCATAAAAATGATTTAAATTCTGCAAAGACCACCTATAAATTAATGTCTGAGAAGTGGTTTACACATGCTTCTCCAACATTATTTAACGCAGGTACACCTAAACCTCAGTTATCTTCTTGTTTCTTATTAACAATGCAAGATGATTCTATTAATGGAATCTATGATACATTAAAGCAATGTGCTTTAATTTCTCAGTCTGGTGGAGGAATTGGGTTATCAATTCATGATATCAGAGCAAAAGGTTCTTATATTAAAGGAACTAATGGAACATCTAACGGAATTGTTCCAATGTTAAGAGTATTTAATGACACTGCAAGATATGTGGATCAAGGTGGAGGTAAACGTAAAGGTGCTTTCGCAATGTATATTGAGCCTTGGCATGGAGATATTTTCGAATTTTTAGATTTGAAAAAGAACCATGGTAAAGAGGAAATGAGAGCTAGAGATTTATTCTTGGCTATATGGATGCCAGATATGTTTATGCAAAGAGTTGAAGATGATGGTGATTGGCCCTTATTCGATCCGCATGAGTGTCCAGGCCTATCAGATTCTCATTCTGAAGAGTTCAATAAATTGTTCTTGAAGTATGAAAAAGAAGGAAGAGCATTAAGAACAGTTAAAGCTCAAGATTTATGGTTTGCTATTTTAGATTCTCAAATTGAAACTGGAACTCCATATATTTTATATAAAGATGCTGCTAACAGTAAGTCTAACCAACAGAATTTAGGAACTATCAAGTCTTCTAACTTATGTGCTGAGATTTTAGAGTATACATCTAAGGATGAAGTTGCTGTATGTAACTTAGCTTCTATTGCATTAAACATGTTTGTGAATGAAGAAGAAAGAACATACGACTTTAATAAATTATATGAAGTAGCTTATCAAGTAACAATAAACTTAGATAAAGTTGTTGATGTAAATTATTATCCAATTCCTGAGGCTAGAAATTCTAATATGAGGCATCGTCCTGTAGGATTAGGCGTTCAAGGATTAGCAGATACTTTCATCATGATGAGGCAACCATTCGAGTCTGACGAAGCGAAGCAATTAAACAAAGATATTTTCGAAACAATTTATTTCGCAGCAGTTACTGCATCGAAAGATATTGCTAAGAGAGAAGGGGCATATGAGACTTTCAAAGGTTCTCCAATGTCTAAAGGTCAATTCCAATTTGATATGTGGAATGTGACTCCGTCAACTAGATGGAATTGGGAAGCATTAAGAGGTGAAGTTGTAGAACATGGAGTTAGAAATAGCTTATTAACTGCATTGATGCCAACAGCTTCTACATCTCAGATCTTAGGAAACAACGAATGTATTGAGCCATACACTTCTAATATGTATACAAGAAGAGTACTTTCTGGAGAGTTTGTTTTAGTGAACAAGCACTTAGTGAAGGACTTAATTAGAAGAGATTTATGGAATGATGATATGAGAAATAAAATCATCGCTTCTAATGGATCAGTTGCTCATATTCCTGAGGTTCCTGCAGATATTAAAGAGTTATATAAGACTGTTTGGGAGATTAAGCAGAAGAGAATATTAGAACTGGCTGCAGATAGAGGATCTTATGTTGACCAAACACAATCAATGAATGTGTTTATGGAAGATGCAAACTTCGCGAAGTTAACTTCTATGCACTTTTACGCTTGGAAATCAGGATTAAAGACTGGTATCTACTACTTAAGAACCAAAGCAGCAGCTGATCCGATTAAGTTTACTGTAGATCAACAATATATCAATATGAGTAAAGAAAGTACAGCCGCAGTTAATGAAAAGCCAAAGGTGAATGCTGAAGGTGATGATTTATTCTGTGACTTAGATGATGAGGATTGTGTTGCATGTGGATCATAAATTCAAATCATTGATATAATAATTAAAGGGCTATTTCGCGAGAAATAGCCTTTTTCTGTGTTTAAAACGACCACTTTTAAGAAAAAATTGACCAATTATATTACACCGCAAATACATTACGTCTTGCAATTGTATATTAGACTATTCTTCAACAAGCTCAGGATAAAAAGAATATTTAAATGACAAAGAAAGAACGATATAATTATATGATTTACTATTTCTCTCGAGAGATGCCAGTGGCAGAAACAGAGTTGAATTATAGTAATCCATACGAATTAATTGTTGCTGTTAGTTTGTCTGCTCAATGTACAGATAAGCGTGTAAATATTGTTACACCAGCTTTTTTTGAGGCTTTTCCTGATGCAAATATATTGGCAAAAGCTGATTTTGATGAAGTGTTTGAGTTAATTAGATCAATTAGTTATCCAAATAATAAGGCTAAACATCTTATAGGAATGGCTAAGGTATTAGTAGGATCGTTTAATAATGTAGTACCTTCTGATGTTGATGACTTACAAAAGATGCCAGGAGTAGGAAGGAAAACAGCAAATGTGATCGCATCTGTTATTTTCGATAAACCTACTATGGCTGTCGATACTCATGTATTTAGAGTTGCTAATCGAATAGGACTAACTAATAATGCTAAGACTCCGTTAGAATCAGAGAGGGCGTTGGTGAAGAATATTCCAGAGGAGGTGATTCCAAAAGCACATCATTGGTTAATACTACATGGAAGGTATACTTGTATAGCAAGGAAACCTAAATGTAATAAATGTGGTCTTACAGCGGCATGTAAGCACTATGCTAAATATGAAATGGCATTAAATAATTAGGTAATAAAATAGATAAGGATATGAGTTCAAAAGATGACAAGTTAAAGGCACTCAAGATGACGATGGATCGTCTTGAAAAATCATATGGTAAAGGTATTGTAATGAAATTAGGAGATAAGCCGGTAGTAGATGCACCAGCTACATCTACTGGTTCTATTGGTTTAGATATCGGATTAGGAATTGGAGGATTACCAAAAGGAAGAATTGTTGAAATATATGGTCCTGAATCTTCTGGTAAAACAACATTAGCTATCCATGCTATGGCAGAAGTTCAAAAGAAGGGTGGAATCGCTGCTTTTGTTGATGCTGAGCATGCTTTCGATAAAAACTATGCTGCTGCTTTAGGAGTTGATGTAGATAATTTATTAATCTCTCAGCCAGATGATGGTGAGCAAGCTTTAGAGATTGCTGATAACTTAATCAGATCTGGAGCGATTGATATTTTAGTTATTGACTCAGTTGCAGCTTTAGTACCTAGAGCTGAGATAGAAGGTGATATGGGTGATTCTAAAATGGGATTACAAGCTAGATTAATGTCCCAAGCATTAAGAAAGTTAACGGGTACAATTAACCAAACTGGATGTACTACTATCTTCATTAACCAATTAAGAGAAAAGATAGGAGTAATGTTTGGTAACCCAGAAACAACTACTGGTGGTAATGCATTAAAGTTCTATGCTTCTGTAAGGTTAGACATTAGAAGAATTGGTGCGATCAAAGAAAAAGATGAAATCTTAGGAAATAAGACAAGAGTTAAGATTGTTAAGAACAAAATGGCTCCTCCATTCAAAGTGATTGAATTTGATATCATGTATGGTAAGGGAATTTCTAAAGTTGGAGAAATTATTGACTTGGGAGTTGAACTTGATTTTATCCAAAAGGCTGGTTCTTGGTATAGCTATAACAATGAGAAAATTGGACAAGGTAGAGATGCTGTGAAGAATTTCTTATTAGATAATCCAGGTTTTGCTGAAGAATTAGAAGTGAAAATTAAAGATCATTTTTTTGGAGATGCAGCTGAAAATCCATCTGAATTAACAGAGGATAATGCAATATCTAAAAACTAGATATTTAAGAATACAAAAAGCGCTATCTTATGTTTTGTATAGGTAGCGCTTTTTTTTATTATGGAAAATATAGTTAGTCATATTAAGATTGGTAAGGAGCATTTAGCTTATTACACCATTGGTGAAGGTGATCGGTATCTATTATGTTTTCATGGCTTTGATGAAGGTAAAGAAGTATTTGAAAATTGGTTGCCTTCTTATGGTAAAAAGTATACCATGATATGCTTTGACCTTCCAGCGCATGGAGATTCCTCTAATTTTCATACTACCAGATTAAAATCTTTCGAGTTAATAGAATTTGTTGGGTCAATCAAAGCAGTCTTCAATATTGAGACGTTTGATTTATTGGCTTTTAGTATTGGTTCTAGAATAGGTTTTTCATTATTAGAAGTTGCCTTTTCATCTATTGGTCAAGCTTATTTTTATGCACCTGATGGCGTAAAAGAACATCCAATTTATCGGCTTTCAGTAAGAACCTTCTTTGGACATTTATTGTTCGAGTACTTTGTTAATCATCCAGAATTATTAATTAAAGTAGCTCGAAAATTATATGCTTATAAATTCCTTTCGGTTTCCTTACTCAGATATCTGGAGAAAAGATGGATGAAAACAAGTTTAAGAGAGAAGTTATATAATACATGGTATGCATTATCTTTGTTAAAATATAAGACCCTTAATCATGTGCCTACCAAAATCATTTTTGGGGAGAAAGATACTTTGATTTCTCCTAAATTATTAAATCGATTTAAAGCATCAGATAAGATTGAAACATTTGTTGTACCTTTCTCTCATCAATTAATTACGAGCAAATTAAATGACTGGAATTGCACATTATTGGATATGGATAGTTTATAGTTTAGTAACTATATTTAGTCTGTTTTATGTTCGCTTAATGTTTAAGTATTTACGTGGTTGGAATCGTTTATCTTTTACTATACCTAAAAATCTTTCTACAAGTACTAAAGTAAGTGTCGTTATAGCATGTAGAGATGAAGCAACTAATGTTAGAAAGTGTTTAGATTCTTTAGTTAATCAATCTTATAATACTGCTTTATATGAAGTGATCATCGTTAATGATCATTCTGTAGATGATACCCCAGATATTATTCAGTCTTATTCTAATCAATTTGCTAATGTTAGATTGATAAATCTAGAAGAAGGTACAGGTAAACGCGCAGCTTTAAGCGAAGGTATTAAGCAAGCTAGTGGTGATTTTATAATGACTACAGATGGCGACTGTTGGGTAGCGTCTACATGGATAGAATCTGTAGTGCAGGTTTATGAATCTCAACAATCGAAGATGGTTTTAGGTCCTGTAAGGTTTACTAAAGGGTATAACCTATTAACGAAGTTTCAAGAGTTAGATTTTATAGGAATGATTGGTATTGCTGGAGGGTCTGCGTCTAATGGATATCCTCATGTATGCAATGGAGCTAATCTATCCTATGAAAAAAGTGCATTTGAACAGATACAAGGTTTTGATGGAGAAGAGAAGAATCCTTCTGGAGATGATATGATATTATTGCAGAAAATGAATGCAGTATATCAGAATCAAATTCATTTTGTAAAAACTAATCGTGCCATGACCTATACAGATGCCATGCACAATTGGAAGGATTTTTTAAATCAAAGAATTCGATGGGCATCAAAGTCTGGAGAAATGTTAGATAAGAAGATAACCTTAATATTGGGTAGCGTTTTAGTATATAATTTAATACCTGTATTATTGATTATTAATGCCATTTGGATAGAAGAATTATGGTTATTATTAGCTATGCATGTTGGGCTAAAATTTATTGTTGATTCCATATTCTTTAGTCGAATTTTAGGTTTTTTTGAGCGTAAAAGTTTACTCTTATTTTATCCAATTGCACAGGTGATGCACATCTTTTATATCGTTACAGTAGGAGCTCTGTCTCAATTTGTAAGTTTTGATTGGAAAGGAAGAAAAATTCAAGCTTAAATTTCTTATTTTTAATACCTAAGCAAGCGATTTTAATGGCCAAAGAAAAAGCTAATAATTCTAACTCTCCATTTGTACAAGCATGGAAAAGATTAAAGAAGAATAAAGTCTCGGTATTGAGTTTATTCTTTTTAGGTTTTATACTATTAGTAGCACTATTAGGATATTCTATTACACCAGATTACACACCAAATGCAAATTATCAAGTCCTAGAATTAAGAACCAAACCAATGGGTTATTCTCTTGATGCGTTAATGATTAGAAAGAATAAGGAAGTAGATCATGAAAAGCTGCTTGGTCTGGAGTTTTTACATACTTTGTTTTTTGGGAAGGAAAACCCGTATGATACTAAACCTATTCAATCTTATAGATTTAAGAATGAGCATATATATGTAGAAACTATTGATGATGGTTATGAGGTAAAATATAATATAGCAGATGTACTTTATCCTATATCAGTAAATCAGCAGGAGGTATTACAATCAGGAGGTAAAGTCTTTTTTGAGGATGTTTATGGTGTTAAACATGAGAAGACAATTAAAGAATTACAAGATCAAATTATAGATGAAGCACTGGTAAAAAGAAACTATATTTTTGGCTCTGATAAATTAGGCAGAGATTATTTCAGTAGACTATTGTTGGGTATAAGAGTTTCTATTTCTGTGGGATTAATTTCAGTATTGATATCTCTAGTGCTAGGGGTGACCTTTGGAGCATTAGCAGGTTATTTTAGAGGTTGGGTGGATGATTTAGTCATGTACATCGTAAATGTAACTTGGTCTATTCCAACTTTATTATTAGTTTTTGCAATTGTCCTAGCGGTAGGAAGGGGTTTTTGGCAAATATTTATTGCTGTTGGTTTAACCATGTGGGTAGAAGTAGCAAGGTTAGTAAGAGGACAGGTTATGTCATTAAGAGAAAAGGAGTTTATTGAAGCTGGTCATTCTTTAGGTTTCCATCATTTTAGAATCATATTCATTCATATTTTACCTAATATAATGGGGCCTTTAATCGTAATTGCAACAGCAAACTTTGCAGCAGCTGTATTGATTGAAGCTGGTCTTAGTTTCCTAGGAATAGGAGTGCAAAGTCCTACACCATCTTGGGGTACGATGTTGAAAGAACATAAGAATTATATTACAAGCACAGACAAAGCATTCTTAGCTATCATTCCTGGTATAGCAATTGCCATTATGGTATATACCATTAACCTTTTAGGTAATGGTTTAAGAGATGCATTTGATGTAAGATCAAAATAGATTTCATGGAAGATCAGAATATTGTATTGAACCTTCAGAAGCAATTATTTACTAAGAACATGGAGGTCAATTCCTTGTTAGAGATCACACAAGCTATTAATAACAATGTATCTTATGGAGAGCTTTTTAGAATTTATGAATTCATTCTTAGAGCACAATTAAGATTAAGTAAATTAGTGCTGATTGCTCAGCCAGAAGAGCAAAACCAATGGAAGGTTGGAAGTTTGCATGGATTAGAGTTTACATTAACAGATTCTATGATTGATGATCTTAGACAAGTGAATGAAGTATTGGCAGTAAAAGAAATTGAAAGCAAACAATTTAGACAGTTTCAACATATAATTCCTGTATTTAATAAAGGTGTCGCCTTAGCTTATGTCTTAGTAGAAAAAGGTAAAGTAGAAGAGATTAATAAAGAAGAATTACAGTTTATTGAAACTTTAACCAATATTGTAGTGGTAGCTATTGAGAACCAAAAGCTATTTAAACAACAATTAGGTCAGGAGCGAATGAAGCGAGAAATGGAATTAGCAGGAGATATTCAAAGAATGCTTATTCCTGATGTATTACCAAGTCAGAAGGGTATACAGATGGCATCTATGTATCAACCTCACTCTGAAGTTGGTGGAGATTACTTTGATGTATTTGACATCAATGATAATGAAATTGTATTTTGTATTGGGGATATAAGTGGTAAAGGTATTTCTGCTGCTTTATTGATGTCTAATTTCCAAGCTAACCTTAGAGCATTAGTTTATCAAGAACCAGATTTAGTACAATTAATTAATACACTAAATGATCGATTTACTAAAATTACTAATAGTGAGCGATTTATTACTTTCTTTATTGCTAAGTATAATAAGCAAACACATAAAATGGAATATGTAAGTTGTGGGCATAACCCAACTTATATAGCTAATGTAGATAAAGTAGAATCTTTAACCACAGGATGTACGTTATTGGGAATGTTTGATGAATTACCAATTGTTAATCTTGGAGAAACGGAAGTTAAAGAAGAGTCTTTATTGTTCTTGTATACAGATGGTATTATTGATGTCGTAAATGATGATGATGAGCATTATGAGGAAGAAAGACTTGAAGAATTCTTGCAAAAAAATGTAAAGACTTCTGCTAATGATGTAAGCACTAATCTAATGAAAGAGATTAATGAATACAGAAATGAGAATCCATATCCTGATGATGTTACTTATTTGGCAATAAAACTTAGATAGGTTTATAGAATTGATAAAATAAACAGGTAATATTATAATTGTCGTAAATTAATTGATATTAGATTGTGTTATTTTGAATAATAAAGTATATATTTGATTAATATCATAAAGATTATTGCGGGAAATCATAAAATTTAATTTATGCATTATTACAGCTTAGGGGAAATTCCATCAAAAAGGCACACAGTGTTTAGACAACCAAATGGTGAGTTATATGCTGAAGAGTTAGTGTCTACTGAAGGTTTTTCAAATGTTTATTCAAACATATACCATTGCTTTCCTCCTAACATTGTTAAGGAAGTTGGAGAAAGAATTAATATCGCTCCAAAAATTGCAGTGGAAGAGAATTTAAAGATGCGATCTTTTGCAGGATTTAATGTAGATCCAATAGATGATTATCTTGAATCAAGAAAAGTAATGATGGTCAATAGTGACTTGAGTATTGGAGTTGCTGCACCAAGAAAGTCAATGACGGATTACTTCTTTAAGAATGCTTCTAATGATGAAATGATTTTTGTACATGAAGGTACAGGAACATTGAAGACGATTTATGGACAAATTAAGTTTGGTTATGGTGACTATTTGATTATTCCAAGAGGTACTATTTATCAGTTTGAATTTGATACAGAGGATAATAGGTTAATGATTATT
>JBELBA010000011.1:0-17515 GCA_042095635.1 Chitinophagales bacterium | reverse complement strand
CCTTTCAATCTGGAATTAAGACGCAAGAAGGTACTTATCTTCTTGAAGCTGATGGCCATATCTACAGATTGGTTCAATACTTAGAAGGAGATTTATTAGCTGATGTAATTAGCAATAAAGAGATTGTTCACAGCCTAGGAACTAAACTTGCAAGCATGCATATAGCTTTAGCAGGAAAAAGAAATATGGCTGTAGAAGCTAGAAAACGATATTGGGATCTTCAATACATTGAGATTTCTGAATCTTATCGTCCATACCTAGATCAGCAATTAAATACCAAATTAGTAGACTACTTTCTACAACAATACCATCAGTTTGTAAGACCTGAAATCATTCATTTTAGAAAATCAATCTTACATGGAGATGTTAATGATTACAACTTATTAATACAAGACAATCAAGTTTCTGGAATTATTGACTTTGGAGACATTACTTATGGACCTATCGTATTTGATCTGGCTATAGCCTTAAGTTATTTATTGCCTCATCAATCTAATCCGAGCGAATTTGCTAATGCATTTATAGCGGCCTATCATCAACAACATCCATTAGAAGAAAAGGAATTAGAAAGCCTCTATTATTTAATAGCATTAAGATGCTGTCAGAGTATATTAAACGCTGCCTACTCTATCCATCAGCAACCAAAGAATAAAGTATATATCAATATTAGCCAGAAAGATATTTGGGCATTATTAGAAAAATGGATTACTGTTAACCCAATTGATTTTAGCAATCAATTAAAAACGACTTGTGGCTTTTCAATCGAAAATGTAGATCTAGAAGTAGAACAAAAGAGAAGAGACCAATTATTATCCAATGCATTGGCAATTGCGCCAATTAAAATGGATAAAGCCGCTTTCCAATACATGTATAGTGCAGATGGTAAGACTTATATCGATATGCGAAATAATATTCCTCATGTAGGGCACTGTCATCCGAAGGTAGTTGCTGCGGGCCAAAAACAAATGGCTCAGCTCAATACCAATACTAGATATTATTATGATAGCTTGCATCAATATGCTGAAAAGTTATTATCGAAATTTCCTGCTTCATTAAACAGAGTCTTCTTTGTTAACTCTGGTAGCGCTGCTTCAGACTTAGCATTTAGATTAGCTACGACTGTTACTGCAAAAGACAAAATTATGGGCTTAGAAGAAGGCTATCATGGTAATACATTCAAAGCGATCGAAGTAAGTCATTACAAATACTCGCATAAAGGCGGTAAAGGACAATCAGCATCTATTCTAAAAGCACCGATGCCTTGGGATTGGAAAAGACAATACGGAGAAAGAGCTGGAGCATTATTAGCTAAATCTGCTAGCCAAATTATACGTGAAAATGCAAATAGTATTGCTGCATTTGTTGCAGAACCCATTGTAGGATGTGGTGGTCAATTAGATCTACCTTTAGACTATCTTAAATCTGTCTATAATGATATTAGGTCTCAAGGTGGTTTATGTATTTCTGATGAAGTACAGACTGGTTTTGCCAGATTAGGTCATCATTGGTGGGGATTTGAAATGTATGATGTGATACCCGATATTGTTATCACTGGTAAATGTATTGGTAATGGGCATCCTATGGCTGCAGTTATTTGTACAGAAGAAGTTGCTAATCAATTTGATAATGGAATGGAGTTCTTCTCTTCTTTTGGAGGAAACCCAGTATCATGCGAAATTGGGAATGCTGTAATTGAAGTTATTGAGGAGGAAAACCTTAAACTAAATGCGGCAGACACAGGCGATTACTTTATTGCTCAATTAGAAGTATTAAAAGCGGATTTTGATTGTATAGGTGATGTTAGAGGACTTGGCTTTTTCTTGGGAATAGAGTTTGTAAAAAATGGGCAATTTCCAGATACAGAGAAATGTGCTAAAGTAAAACAAGCCTTCAGAGATTATTTAATATTATTGGGTTCTGATGGTCCATTTGATAATATTCTAAAAATAAAACCACCACTTTGCTTTACAAAAACTAATGTGGATGAAGTAATTCAAGTATTTAGAAATATATTAACGACATGCGATTAATTTTAATCTTGCTGCTTTCTATTGGTACATCCTTATTTGCGCAAAGCCAATTAGATGCTATTGCTCAATTAATTGAATTAAAGCATTTTGAGCGAGCTACCCTGATGGTAGATAAAGTATTAGCAGAAGATGCCGAAAATGGCGAAGCTAGTTTTTATAAAGGGTTTATATTAATGAAGCGAAAGGATAATAGCCTTGCTATGACTTACTTTAAAAAAGCCTTGCAATATCCTAATGAGAATAAGTATAAAGCCTACAACGAAATGGCATTCTTATATATGTTAGACAGAAAGTATGAAGATGCTTATGAGGCAGTAAGTAAAGCGATGCGACTCAATAAAGAAAATCATAGAGGCCATTATGTAAGAGGTAAGATACAAGTTAAAGAAGGCAACTACCCTGCTGCATTAGCTAGCATGAATAAGGCTATCCGCCTTAACAGGCAGCAAGCCGAATACTTTGTTGCCAGAGGAAGGATTCATCAAATAAATAAGAACTTCGCTGCCGCTTGTATTGACTTTAATACCGCTAAAGACCTTGGATATGATAATTTAGAAGACAGGATTAAAGTTGTTTGTGACTAAGCTTTATCATTTCACATTTGTATCGAATTGAAAAGCAGATAAAATAGAGGTTTCCAAATCATTAAAAAGAGATTAAATCAATTCCTTCTCTATTTATAATCTACCTTTGCAGTTGCAAAAGCAAACAAGGACTGATTATGAAAAGAATTAATGAATATAGAAAACTGTTCAATGCTGAATCTGAATCAACATTGAAAGAGTTGAAGACTGCTTATAGAAACTTAGTAAAAGAATGGCATCCTGATAAATTTCAGGAAGGGGATGAAAAAGCAGCTGAGGCAGAAATTATGAGCCGTAAAATCATTGATGGTTATGACTTCTTAGTAAGTATCGCTCCTGAAACTAAAGCAGCTAATTTAGAATCATACACTGAGACCATTAATACTTCTGGTATAGATGATTACCATCATAAAAGTCAATTACTACAGATTACCTTCTTGGATGGTTCTACTTATGAATACTTCGGCGTTAACAGAAACTTATTTGCGAAGTTTAATTATGCAGAAAAGCAAATGAGATTTGCTAAAAGGAATATTTTCAATTCTTTCCTTTATAGAAAGTCTAAGAAAACAATAGAGCAAGAAGCGTAAATTTAAACTTGACTGAAAATAAAAAAGGCGAATCAATATTGATTCGCCTTTTTTATTTATATCATCCTAAGTTTGTCAAAGCACTATTCTAAAATCACTAAGAACTTATTCTTCTTTCCTCTTTGAGCCAAGATATACTTATCATTCAATAATACATCCTTACCAATTGTTAGCTCAGCGTCCTGTATCTTTTCTTGATTAATACTTAACGACCCTTCTTTAATAGCTCTTTTTACTTCTGTCTTAGAAGGTAAGATTGTTGTCATTTCTGCAAGTAAATCTTGAATCGCTACACCTCCATTAAAGTCATCTTTCGATACTGTATGCTGAGGTACACCATCAAAAACACTTAAGAAGTCAGTTTCAGATAAAGACTTTAATACTTCCGTACTTCCTTTTCCAAAAAGAATCTGAGATGCTTTTACAGCTGTCTCATAAGCTTCTTCTGAATGCACTCTACAAGTAATATCTTTTGCTAAAGCACCTTGTAGTATTCTTCTATGTGGTTCTTCTTTATGACTTAGCACTAGGTTCTCTATCTCTTCTTTAGACATTAAAGTAAAGATCTTGATATATCGCTCTGCGTCATCATCAGAACAGTTCATCCAAAACTGATAGAACTGATATGGAGATGTCTTTTCTGGATCTAGCCAAACATTTCCAGATTCAGTTTTACCAAACTTTCCACCGTCTGCTTTTGTTACTAAAGGACAAGTTAAGGCGAAACTCTCTTTACCATACATTCTTCTAGACAACTCTACACCACTAGTAATGTTTCCCCATTGATCAGAACCTCCCATTTGAATTTTACAACCATGGTTTTCGTTTAGGTAAGCAAAGTCATAACCTTGTAATAATTGATAAGAAAACTCTGTAAAAGATATACCAGTTTCGATTCTACTTTTTACTGAATCCTTGGCAGACATATAGTTTACAGTTAAATGCTTACCAATATCTCTTAAGAAATCAATCGTAGACATGTTACCAAACCAATCCATGTTGTTTAAGATCTTAGCAGCATTATCATTACTATCAAAATCTAAGAATTGTGATAATTGTTTTTTGATTCCATCAATATTAGCTTGAATCTGATCTGCCGTTAAAAGATTTCTTTCTTTAGACTTCCCAGATGGATCTCCAACCATACCTGTAGCACCACCAACTAAAGCGATAGGCGTATGCCCAGCTCTTTGAAAATGCACTAAGATCATAATTGGTAATAAAGAACCAATATGCAAGGAATCAGAAGTTGGGTCAAATCCAATATACCCAGCTGTCTTTTCATTCGCTAACATTTCATCTGTTCCAGGAATCATGTCCTGTACCAAACCTCTCCATTGTAATTCTTCTACGAAATTCATCTCTATTTATTTTGCAAAAGAAACTGCTCTCGTTTCTCTAATTACTGTTACTTTAATCTGACCTGGATATTGCATCTCATCTTGAATCTTCTCAGAAACTTTCATTGAGATTGCTTCTGCATCCGTGTCATTCACTTTTTCAGACTCTACAATAATTCTTAGCTCTCTACCGGCATGCACAGCATATGCTTTATTTACACCATCATGCGTTAAAGCTATATTTTCTAGATCTTTTAAACGTTGAATGTAATTCTCCATTGTTTCTCTTCTAGCACCTGGTCTAGCACCAGAAATAGCATCACAAGCTTGGATAATCGGCGAAATAGTATACTCCATTTCCATCTCATCGTGGTGTGCTCCAATTGCATTAACAACAGCAGGATGCTCTCCATACTTCTCAGCTAGTTTAGCACCTAATAATGCGTGAGATAATTCTGGCTCATCTTCTGGCACTTTACCAATATCGTGCAGTAATCCAGCTCTTTTAGCCAACTTCGCGTTTAAACCTAACTCCGATGCCATAGTAGCACATAAGTTAGCAGTCTCTCTAGAGTGCTGTAATAAGTTTTGACCATAAGAAGATCTAAATCTCATTCTTCCTACATATCTAACTAATTCTGAATGTAGTCCATGAATGCCCATATCAATCACTGTTCTTTCACCGATCTCCATGATATGTTCTTCTATCTCTTTCTTAGTCTTACCTACAACCTCTTCAATTCTTGAAGGATGAATTCTTCCATCAGCGACTAATCTGGCTAAAGCTAATCTTGCCACCTCTCTTCTAACCGCATCAAAACCAGAAATTAAGACCGTCTCAGGTGTATCATCTACAATTAACTCTACTCCAGTAGCCGCTTCTAAAGCTCTAATATTTCTTCCTTCTCTACCAATGATTTGTCCTTTTATATCATCAGACTCTAAATTAAATACAGACACTGAATTCTCAATCGTTTGCTCGGCAGCAGTTCTCTGAATTGTTTGGATAACAATTTTCTTAGCTTCCTTAGTTGCTTTTAACTTTGCCTCATCCTTGATCTCTTTGATCTTTGCTAGCGCATCTGTTTTGGCTTCTTCTGTTAAAGCTTCAATCAATTCTTTCTTCGCATCTTCAGCAGATAATCCGGATACTTTCTCTAGTTGATTGACGTGCTCATCATAAGCTGCTTCTAATTGTTCTTTCTTTAAACCAATTAATTCAACTTGTCTTTCTAGACCTTCCTTAATAGACTTAATGTCTTGATCTTTCTTATTAAGTTGACCTTCTTTAGATTTAAGATCACCTTCTTTCTTTCTAATCTCTTGCTCTTTGTCAAGAATCTTTTGCTTTCTACCTTCGGCCTTTTGCTCAAACTCTTGCTTAATCTGCAATTGCTTTTCTTTGGCTTCAACAATCTTTTCTTTCTTGATTGTTTCTGCTCTATCCTTTGCTTCTTTTACAATAGCTAAAGCTTCCTTCTCGGCTTTCTCTTTTTCACCTTTCCATAAACCTTGTAATAAGAATCTTCCTAAGAAAACTCCAATAATAAGACCTACAATGGCAAGAATAATTGTCATACTATCCATCTTTCTATTTTAAATCGTTCAATAAAAAATAGCTTCGTACTCAGATTGGAAATATTATTTTAAGGCTTTATCTAATAGAACATTAATGGCATCTAATCTGGATGTAACACTCTCATCCACAACAGCACCTTTTTCTAATTTTAAAGCATCTACTGCAAACATCAAAGCTGCCATTGCTAAAGCATCTCTTTTATCTGCTGCATAAGCATCTTTAAACTGACCGATCTTCTCATCTAGCAGCTTGCCTGCTTTTCTAACGGCCGCCTCTTCAGACGCTTTTATCTTTAACGGATATGGTCTATCCGCTATAAAAACCTTAATTGATAATATCTTATTTCCTAAATCTTCTGTCAAAACGCTATCCATTTAATAAAGCAATACACTTATCAATCTCTTTGATAAATTCGGTAATCTTCCTTTTTACTTCCGTATTACCTAATTCTGATTGCTCTAAGTTCTTGGCAATTTTTAACATTTTAATCTTGTTCTCTAACTCAGAGACCAAATCTTTTTGCTTCGAAACCAAAGCTTTAAGATCTTCATTTTCTTGACTTAATGAATTATTCTTAGACAGCAAAGAATGCTGTCTATCCAACAATTTTCCCACTTTCGTTTCAATGGCTGATATTTTTAATTCAACATCTTCCATCTATCTCAATTGAGCATTTAAATCTTTTTGGCACCTGTCAATTAATTGATTCATTACTTTGTCAACTTCTTTATCCGTTAATGTTTTGTTCTCATCTTGAAAAACAAAACTAACCGCATAAGACTTCTTTCCTTCTGGCAATTGATCACCTTCGAAAACATCAAATAAATCTATTGCTTTTAAGATCTTCTTATCGACCTTACTTGCAATCTTTTCTATCTGACTAAAAGAAATTCCTTTATCAATTAATAAAGCTAAATCTCTTCTTGTGGCAGGATACTTAGCAATCCCTTTAAACTTCATTTTTTGGTTAAGTGCAACATCTAATGCTACTTTCCAATTAAAGTTAGCATAATAGACTGGTTGATCTACACCAAATGCTTTTGCAACGCTAGGTTCAATTCTACCAAACTTCACTAACTCTTGATCTTCTCTACCTTTAATGATATAGCTTAATCCAAATAAATAAGCTTGATCATTTAGTTCTTCTACTAAATACCTTTGCACACCTAACTTGGTCATCATTTGATGAACATATCCTTTAAGCGTGTAATAATCAACATCTTGATGATGAGCATTCCATCTTTCGACTTCTTGCTTACCAACTAATGTGATAGCAAGATTTTCAAACTCTTGGTACCCTTCTGTAGACTTTCTGTAAGACTTACCGAATTCAAAAAGTTTTAAATCTTTATTCTTATGATTTAGATTAAATCTAACTGTATCCAGATTAGAGAATAATAAATCTGGTCTAAGTATATCTAAATCAGCACTAGAGTAATTTAAAATTGGTACGAAATCCTTCACTTCAATCGTCTCTAGATGTTTAGAGTTAGTCAATGAATTATTTTGTACTTCATAAAAACCATTAGCTACTAATGCTTCTGATACTTGATGCTTAACAGTGTGCTTATTTACAGTACCATCGTAAGTTAAACTCATGTTAAAAGAACCTGGTAATTCAATATTATTAAATCCAAAAATTCTAAGGATTTCTTCTACTAAATCAGCGGGTCTAGTTACATCAGGCCTTGAAGTAGGTACTTTAACTGTGATACTTTCAGCAGAATTAGAAAGTATTTCAAAATCTAAAGTGGTTAGAATATTCTTCACTTTTTCTTCTTCAATTACTTGTCCAATTAACTTCCAGCAATAAGACCACTTCATTGTAATCTCAGCATTTTGATATGTACTTGGATAAACATCATAAATATCTGAAACTATAGATCCCCCAGCTAATTCTTTAATTAGCATTGCTGCTCTTTTTAAAGCTGGTAAAACCATATTAATATCGGCACCTTTCTCATACCTAACAGCTGCATCCGTTCTTAATCCATGTCTAGTGGAAGTCTTACGAATGTATGTTGGGTGGAAATAAGCACTTTCTAAAAATATTGACGTAGTCTTGTTTGATACACCAGAATCAATTCCTCCAAAAACACCTCCGATACACATACCTTCTTTATCATTGCAGATCATGATATCTTCTGCACTTAATTTTCTTTCTTCCTCATCTAAGGTTTTAAAAGTAGTTCCATCAGTTAAATGTTTTACTTCAACTTTGGCACCTACTTTATCCATATCAAATGCATGTAGTGCTTGCCCCATTTCCCATAAAACGAAATTGGTAATATCTACAACATTATTAATCGATCTGATTCCGATAGATTCAATTCTTTCTTTTAACCACTTAGGTGATTCTGCAACCTGTATATTTTCAATCACTAATCCTGCATATCTAGGACAAGCTTCTGGGATAGCTACATTAACTTCGATAGGACTTCCAGCCTTATCAATAGCAAAATCCGCTACACTTGGTTCCTTCACTTCTTCAGCAAATGCTTCATGTGTTTTTAAGAATGCTGCTATTTCCTTTGCACAGCCAAGATGAGACATTCCATCGGCTCTATTGGGCGTTAAACCAATTTCAAAAATATAATCTGTATCTACTTCAAAATACTTGGCAGCTAAAGTTCCTGTTGAAATGGCTTCGTCTAATACCATGATTCCATCATGTCCATTACCAATTCCAATTTCATCTTCTGCGCAAATCATACCAAATGATTCAACACCTCTAATCTTAGCCTTCTTAATTTTGAATGGTTCTCCTTCTGCTGGATGAATTATATTTCCAGGAGTTGCTACTACTACTTTCTGACCTTCAGCAACATTTGGTGCACCACAAACAATTTGTGATAACTCTTCTGCTCCTAAGTCTACTTGTGTAATATTTAATTTATCTGCATCTGGATGCTTCTCTACTTTTTTAACATGACCTATCACTAAACCACTTAATCCACCAGGTACAGTTTCATATTTTTCAATCCCTTCTACTTCAAGACCAGTATCAGTTAGAATCTCTCCCACTTTTTCAGGAGACAAATCGATATTCAGATAGTCTTTTAACCAGTTATATGAAATATTCATTTCTTGTAAATTATTAAGTAATAAAAATAAGAAATTATGATGGATTATTTAAGCATTAGTAGCCTTAGTTACCAAAGCATTGAGATTAAATTATTTCAATATATCTGAGATATCAATTTGATCGATATAATGGTTGATTTGAAATTCTGAATGTACTAATTCTATTGCTGTTAGATCGTCTGTACCTAATCTAAACCAGGCCTCTGCAAAGAAGCCGTTCATTTGATACAAAAAGATCTCATAAGCCATATATTTTCTCACAGCAATAACTTCACCTTGATATCGAATACACATCAAGCGTTTATAGATAGATAATTTTTTGAATTCTTCTGCATTAACTCTGTCCATAACGATAATTTAACTACGTCATTAATGTCCAACATGTTCTGCAGCTACTTGTAAGACTTGATATCCTAGATTTTCATCTCCTGCATAATGCACAAATGAGATCAATTCTAAATGATCTAAATCCCAGGTACTATCCAATGCTTCTGTAAATCTAAATTGATAAGTTCTACCGGCAATATTATTAGCATTTAATGCTTTACCATTATACGCTGTTAAATAATCTCTAAGTACATGCGGTTGCTCGTATTCCTCTAACCAATCTGATCCATCTAATTGTGGAGCAACTACCCCGTCCTCAGCTATAGCAATAGACACAGCAATTTCTTCATCAATATTTTCTAAAACTATTACTTCTACTTCAAAGGTTAATTCATGATTCACAGAATCATAAGCCAAGACTTCTAGATTAATATTAACTGGACTAGTTGCTGCAAATCTTGTTGCAATATTTCCTGCCCATTTATTTAATGATAATGCTACATCAGTTTCTCCATCAAACATTGCTCTGTCTATAGCTGCGGATGGTAATGCATTTGGTAAACCATATAATTTAGCTGCGTTAGTTCCATCTTCACTTCTAAGATCTGGTACACTGTGTGCTATTCTTGATGGATCTGAAAACACATCTAATGCATGTGTAGAAAGAGTTACAATTCTAGCTCCATAAGTAGATTTTAAATTATCTATTTCATCGTGTCCATCCTTACAATTTAGACAAGCAACTCCAGTAAACTCTTCTACCAAAACTACTTTTGCAGCAGCAGCAGGAATAGTAACCTGCACAAAGGTGGTATCAGAACTTTTACTTTTATCTATGCTTGGTGCAATTTCATCACAAGAAATCATTGCTAAACTTGCACAAGTAAGTACTAAAAATAATTTCACTAAGCTTCTTTTTATATCTTTTCTCATCTTATATTATTAAAAATTAGTACTCATTGAAAATCTTACACCACTAAATGCAGGTTCGTATCTACAAACACCTCCAGTGCAAACAATTCCTTCTACTTGCTTCACATATGCTAATGTATATCTACTTGCATGATGGGAGTATGCTGTAAAGATAGTTGGGTAATGTAAAGGACCTGCAGTTACAAACTTGTCATTAGGGTCATAATTAAACATATCTGATACTGAAAAAGACCATTTTGGCGCCCAATTATACTCAACTAACCACCATGTCCAAGAACCGAAATCTTCAGCTGTATTCATTACTGAAGTTTCTAACCTAAAAGATTTCTTCTTGGCTAGCTTTCTTTGAATTTCGAAAAATGGAACGATAGAAGTCAATAATCCCTTTCCTTTTAATCCATAAGTCTGTTGATCTAACTGTAAATGCTGCAAACCAGGTTTTAGTTTTGTTTTCTTATTCAATTTATAAGTAAACTCTGCATAAGCTTCTTTAAACATTAAGTTATTATCTAGGTCTGTTACATAAGAACCATTTACTACCCCTTTCCATCTTTTATTTAGTTTAAAAACAACTTCCATTTGAAGTGCTTGCTCCGATAACTCTAGAGATTGAGCAGCATATCTTGCAGGTAAACGATAGGAGTTTTGTCTAGTCAATGGCGGTAAGTAATTAATTACTCCTCTCAAACCAGTTTCTGTAGGAGAAACTCTAAATGAGAAGTTCTCAGTTCTTTTATATTGACCAGTTATTCCTAATCCCTTCTTGGTATAAGTTAAAGACTGATAAATTACACTTCCTTTTCTTAACTCGTAACGTTGTCCATTTCCATCTCCTGCCACAAATAAAGCTTCAGGTGTTTTCATGGCAATCTCCATATCCCAAGTCCATCTTTTATAAGACAAGCTATTGTTTACTGAAGAAACATAAACATTGTATTTAGGTGCAAAACGAGTACTAAAATCTTGTTGGTTAATCGCACTAATAATACTGTTCATACTCGTATTATCTAAGGTTCTGCTAACTGTAGAAAGACCAGGATTTAAATATACTTTTCCAATTTTGAAATTACCATTTAGGTTAGCTCCTCTCATGATTGGTTCGAATAACTCAAATCTATTTCTTTGTCTTCCAGTAAATCCTTTTAATTCTAAGTTCTCTAATAATTGATATTTTGCTTGTAAACCAAATACAGCATTATCTATACCTAATGTTCTAGTTTCAAATGCCCTGAAGACAATCCCATTGGCAAATTGATCATAAAAATATCCTCCCGTGATTTGAAGTTTATCGATTTTCTGAGAGACAAACCATCTACCAATACCTTGATCCGAATAGGATTGCAAAGGCGCATGTAAGTTAGAGTTCTGATGCATATCAAATCTAACACCTGCAGAGAAATCATCATTAGAATAATTTAATGCCAACCAACCGTCAGCACCATATAACTGATGACTGTATTGTGGGTTTCCATAGGCGAGTCTTGAGGAATCTCTCATGAAAAAGTTAGAGTTCAACATCAAATCTCCGGATATCTGTCCCTGACCAAATAGTGTTGTAAGACACAATACGAAAAGAATGGATAAGATTACTTTATGCATATTTGCTTGTTCTAATAAACTGAATAAATATTCTTACTTTCAGGTATTAATTAACCTAAAGGGACGTAAAATTATGAAAAACTTATTACTTGCAATCCTAAGCTTCGCCTTTATTGGTGCAAACATCGCTCAAGAGACCTTACCAAGTGTAATGATTGAGAACTTAAATGGAGAAAAAGTTGACATTAGTAAAGTAGCAGAAGAAGGTAAAACAGTTATTATTTCATTTTGGGCAACATGGTGTAAGCCTTGTCAGAAAGAATTAAATAATATTGCTGAAGTTTATGAAGACTGGCAAGATGACTATAATGTAGAAATCTTAGCTGTATCGATTGATGATGCAAGAAATGCACCTAAAGTTAAATCTTATGCTGCAGGTCAGGCTTGGGAGTACACCATATTATTAGATAAAAATCAAGATTTACAAAGAGCATTAAATTTTCAGACTGTTCCTTATGTTATTGTTATTGATAGTAAAGGAAACATTGTTTATAAACACAGCGGCTATAAAGATGGTGATGAAGAAGATTTGGAAGAGCAAATCAAAAGCATGTTATAAAAATGAAAGATTCTACATCATTAAACAATAAAAAAGGGAGCTTATTAGCTCCCTTTTTTATTATTTAATATTTTGATTTTGTATTTCTATCTCTTCACAACTTTCTTAGTAATTGAATTAGCTGCACCTTCCCACTTTACAAAATAGTTTCCATTAGGTAAAGTTTCCATATCTAAAGTTGTACTAGTAACATTCACTAAAATCTCAGTATAAACAACTTGTCCAATAAAATTGTAAATCATTAAATTTCCAGACTGAGGTGCGCCAAGATTAATATTTAACTCATCACTGGTAGGATTAGGATAAATAGAGAAGTCAATACCTGTAGCTTCTTTAACACTTAAAGGCCAAGTATCAAAACCTATAGTTACTGTATCCATTTTACCTGTTGTATCGTCTGGGTTATAGAAAGCTAATTTAACTGTTCCAACTCCATCTGTGTTATTAGGAGTAAAAGTGACCTTATAAGAAAACGCTGCATCTGCAGGAACTGCTGCAAGCACTGAAGTATCACCTGCTTCTAAACCATAATAACAATTAATATTATCACAGATAGCTAAATCACCCCATGCTGCAGGTTGGTCTATATCTAATAAAACCCATTCCCAGTCTCTCAAACTGAAACCTGATTCGTTCTGAATATAAACTTTTACATCAATTGCATTTTCTGCACTTCCTTCAGCTACATAAGAACTAGATGGATTGAATGTAAAATCTTGCGCGCTAATAGTTAAAGCGAATACGATAAATAAGTAAACTATTTTTTTCATCTCTGTAATCTGGTTAGTGATTAAATCTAAAATACCATTTTTTTCATTAACTAAATCGAATATTGTGTTAAATTTCATGCTTTATTACAAAAGTCATTTTTTTTACATAATACCTTAAATAACAAGACAACAAGCTCTAAAATTACTAATCTTTAAATTTCACTCCCATTCTCTGTAATATCCTCAAAAATTCATACTTAGTGCAGTATTATTTCTAATTGAAGACAAAAAATAATTAAAAAAATCATCGTAAATTACATGTTACAAATCAAAATAAACCGTAATGAGAAAACTATTAACACTATTATTAAGTTTCGCTTTTTTAGCTGGAATTCAAGCTCAAACCAACTTGTTTTCAGCAGATTTCGAAAGCGGAATGCCAAGTACAATTACATTAGAAGACAGAGATGGTCAAGAACCATATTCAGGAATGGTAAACTATGGATTTAATTCCACAATACCTTGGGTTGTTTTTTCTGGATTTGCAATGTCTCATTCTTATTATACACCTGCAGGAACATCTAATGACTGGATGATTCTTCCTGAGGTTACTATTGAGGAGAATACTTATTTAACATGGGATGCATTTGTAGCAAACTCAAGTTACCCTGACGGATATAGCATCTATTTAATTGAAGGAAGTACAGAAACTGAAATTTTCTCAATCGCCGCAGAAAATGGAGATTATACCTCTAGAAAATTAAACTTATCAGACTATGCTGGCAGAACTGGTAAAATCGCATTCGTTAACAATTCTACAGATATGTATATATTGTTTATTGACAACATTAGCATTGATGTATTAAACGAATTTGATTATGAAGTATTAGAAGTAGCTAACCCAGGCATAATGGCTGAAGGTGAATATGGAATTGGAGCTACTATACAAAATGTTGGATATGGTAATGTGAGTAAAGTTAAATTACAATATACAATCAACGATACGCTAACTTCTGTGCATAATTTCTCAGTTAACTTAGGTGTATTTGAAACTAAAACAGTTTACTTCTGGAAAAAATGGAATGCTACTCTAGGAACGCATGCTATTGAAATCGAATTAGTAAACGTTAATGATTCTATTACTGATTCTAATGTAGCTAATAATAAAGTGACTAAATCAGTTGAAGTAAAAGCTGGATTAACAAAGAGAATGTCGTTATTTGAGGTTGGTACATCTGTTACATGTCCTCCATGTGCTACTTATGTTCCACCTTATGTAGAAATGGTTGATTCTATACATGGCGCTATCGCTATGACCTACCAAGGGGAATTTAACCCTTCTGGTTCTGACCACCCAATGTATCACTTTTCTCAATCTGCAATAGATACAAGAATTTCTTACTACGGATTAACAGGTTGGCCAAGTACATGGATTAATGGTATAGGTGATGAAGAGAACGGTGGTGGCTTACACCCAGCTAACGTTACAGAATCTGATGTTTATGCTAATACAGATACTGTTAGTTACATCAACTTATGTATTGAACATTCTGGAATTAATGCTTCTAACGAAGCTTCTATTAATGTAAAATTAACATCTTACGAAGATTTAAACTTAGCTAATGCTAAATTAAGAATTGCAGTAGTTGAGAATGACATTGAGTACTCAGTTGCTCCTGGCTCTAATGGTGAAAAACATTTTACAAGTGTAATGAGATATATGTTACCAAATGCAACAGGAACAGTTTTACCTACTACTATTGCTGCTAACACTCCATTTGAAGTAACAGAGACTGTGACTTTAGATTTAGAAACTGTTGAAGCTGAAAATTTACATGTTATCGCATTTATTCAAGATGATGAGACACAAGAAATTTTACAAGCAAACATTACAGAATCTGCTTTATCTGCAACATCAGGAACGCATTGTAACTGGTTATTAAACAATGTAGAGTTACCGCAAGAAATTACAGAAGTAGTAGACTTTAATGTTTATCCAACAACAACAAGTTCTTTAGTAACTATTGAAATCAATAGTGATGATAAAGAAGCTGGTGTATTAAATATTTATAATCAATTAGGTCAAAGAATTTCTACACAAACTATTGCTTTAAACAAAGGTTTAACAAAAACTCAAGTGAATGTTTCGCATTTACCTGAAGGTCAATATATTTTAGAAACGATCAGTGGTTCTATCGCTGGTAGATCTAAATTCCAAGTGATCAAATAAAAATTGGACTAATTCTAATTACAAAAGCCTCGTCATTAAATGACGAGGCTTTTTTTTATCCTATCGATAAATAATCCTCTCCTGCAATGATGATATGATCAATCAATTTAATGTTTAATAATTCTCCTGCATTTTTTACCCTTTGGGTTAATTTAATATCAGCTTGGCTGGCCTTTAATTGCTGGCTTGGATGATTATGTGCTAATATTATCTTAGTTGCATTTAAAGCTAAAGCACGCTGAAAAATCAATCTATGATCTACCAATACATTATCAATTCCTCCTTTTGCTATCTGCTTATAATCTAATACACTGTTTTGATGATTTAAAAACACACACCAAAACTCTTCATGTAATAAGGTAGAAAGATGAGGACTTAAAAGGTGATAGACATCCATAGATTTATTAATCTTATGAACATTAACTGTTTTAGACCTTTTTACTAATTCAAAAATACAACTTAGTGTGGTTGCTTTTACTTTACCAATCCCTTCAAATTTCATCCATTGATCCTGATTAAGCGATGATAACTCTTGAATAGTGTATTGACTTAGTATTTGCTTAGACAATTCGAATACAGAAAGGTTTGCACTTCCTGTACCTAATATTATTGCTAGTAAATCATGATTAGATAGTTCAGCCTTTCCAAATTGATCGTATTTCTCACGGGGCTGAAGAGCTACATAATTAAATTTCAATATTTATTATTTTTATTTTTACAATATGTTAAGATACAAAAAAGGCTTTCCGATTAAGTCAGAAAGCCTTAGATCCTTTAAGGACTATAATTTATAAAGCAGCTACCTGCTTAGTTAATTTAGACTTTAAGTTTGCAGCTTTGTTCTTGTGGAAAATGTTTCTTTTCACACACTTGTCGATCTCACTAGATACTTTAGGCAATAATTCAATTGCCTCTTTCTTATCTCCTAACTTCTTTAACTTAGAAATTAAATTTCTAGTAGTTTTCGCGTAGTACTTATTGTGTACTCTCTTCTTTTCTGCTTTTCTAGCTGCTTTCTTTGTATTCGCGTGATTTGCCATAATTATTCCTTTTTCACTAATAGGAATGCAAAGATAGAACAATACATGAGAAAAACAAAAAATCACCAATATTTATTATTAAAAAATAAGTCCCATTAAACATAAGGAGTAAAGTCATACAATTCGTTCAAAATATTCAACCTAGTAATTGCTTTTTATACTACATTTGTTTGAGCCACAAAAAAATGGTTTGAACTAAACTACTCCGTTTAACGAAAATATATAAAATGCCTAATTTAGACTATTCTTATATTGCCAATGCTCATCCAGAGTTTATTGATAATCTATACCAACAATTTAAGGAAAACCCCAATTCAGTAGAAGCTGATTGGAAGAACTTCTTTGAAGGATTCGATTTTGCAGCTGACACGAATAGCATGGAAGGTGGAGATATTTCTCCTAAAGAATTCCAAGTATTGTATTTAATAAATGCATATAGAAGAAAAGGTCACTTAGAAGCTGAAACTAACCCTATTAGAGAAAGAAAAGATAGACAAGCACGTTTAAGCTTAGATGCATTTGGTTTATCAGATAAAGACCTTAACACAGAATTCCATGCAGGCAGTATGGTTGGTTTGGGTAAAACAACGTTAAAGAAAATTATAGATCATTTAAGATCTGCCTACTGTAATACGATTGGTGCAGAGTATATGTATATTCTAGAACCTGAAATCAGAGACTGGATAAAAGAAAAATTAGAGAAGCGTAATCTTAACCTTCCATTAAAGCAAAAGAAAAGAATTCTTGAGAAACTGAACGAAACAGTTGTATTTGAGGAATTCTTACATACTAAGTATATCGGTCAGAAAAGGTTTTCCTTAGAAGGTGGTGAAACCACTATACCTGCATTAGACGCAATTATTAATAAGACTAGTGAACATGGTGCAAAGGAAGTCGTAATCGGAATGGC
>JBELBA010000010.1:0-21920 GCA_042095635.1 Chitinophagales bacterium | reverse complement strand
GGCCTAGATGGCGTTCCTTACCTTATTGGTGTAAACTGGGCAGTTCTGGTCTTTATAACACATAGCATGGCACAAATTATTCTAAAATCAAAATATATAGTAGCTACTGTAGGTGCAGGGCTTATGGTTTTTATAGATTTTTTCTTAGAGCAAATTTGTGAATATGCTGGTTTTTGGACCTTTAGCGATGGAGCAGGCTTTTACAATTATATCTGTTGGTTTATCATTGCATGGTTCTTACATCTAGTCGCTTTTGAAGTGAAACTAAAAGGAGACGCAAAAATAGCCAGTCACTTATATATTGTTCAAATCATTTTTGCGCTTTCAATATGGATAATCATTTCGACATAGCTATTATAGGGCTTGGTAATGCCGGAAGCCATGTGGTTTTAGAATTGCTTTCTAGAGCAGAAAACTGCAGGATTGTTGTCATTGACAAATTCACGGAAGATAGTATGCACAAAACATGGTCTTTTTGGGAAAAAGGAGTAGGAAAGTGGGACCATTTGCTGCATCACTCTTGGAGTAAAGCCATTTTTAAAGCACCTAATATTTATGATGAAACTAACATTGTTCCTTACAAATATAAAAGTATTCAGAGTAAAGACTTTATAAACCATGCCTTGGCTTTATGTGAGTCTTACAAAAATGTTACCATTGTACATCAAAATGTTCATCTTGTTGAGCAAAACAATGATTTAGCAACAATCAGCTGTGAAGGTATAAGCATAAAAGCAAAGCAAGTTTTTGATAGTAGAATTTCAAAGGAATTTTTTCTTGATAAAAAAGCTTTAGGCGTCAATCAGCATTTTAGAGGTTGGTTCATTAAAGTAAAGAAAGCTGTTTTCAATCCAGATGAATTTATTATGATGGATTACAATTTGGTAGACTGTGATACAACAAGTTTTACCTATGTACTTCCATACGATGCAAACACTGCACTGGTAGAATTCACTTATTTCTCTAACCAGGCCGTAGAGGATTCAGATTACGACTTTTTCTTAAAGAAGTACATAAATGAAGAACTAAAGATAGCGGAATACGAAATTACAAGCATAGAAGAAGGATCTATTCCAATGACTAATTACGATTTCTCTATACATAACGATGGCAAAATTCATAAAATAGGGACAGCAGGTGGTTGGGTAAAACCCTCAACTGGCTATTCTTTTAAATCCTCGGAGACTAAAGCAAAGCAATTGGTTTCAAATTATATAGATGGTGTGGATTTATCTCATAATTTATTTTCAAAAAAACATCAATTACTAGATAGTGTTTTATTAGATGTCATTAAAAATGATAATTCTAAGGGTCCAAAAGTATTTACGACATTATATACTCGTCATGATATAAAGAAAATATTTTCTTTTCTAGACGAAAAATCTACGCTTTTGGATGACTTAAAGATCATGAATTCCTTAATATCAAAGGCTTTCATTTTTGGTTTTTTCAGGCAATTATTGAAAAAGTTTTTGAAAAAATAAGTTTATACTTAGTATTTTTTTAAATTATTCCTGATGAAAAATGCTATTCAGTTACTACTAATTTTCTTGCTACAAGGGCCAAGGGCATAGATCGTCTTCTTAGCATCCGATTGAGGATTTACTCATTCATGGTCTCAAAGGCAATAAGACCGCCTTCGTAAAGTAATACAAGAATAGCTCCGGATATAAAAGCTCCGATAGCTACTGCAATAAAAGATTTCTTTCTGTCCATATCGAATAACCAACACGCTACAGAACCCACATATGCTCCCGTCATTGGTACAGGGAACATTACAAAAATCAAGATCCCAAGGTATCCATACTTTCTAACAAGCCCTATTGTCTTCTTTCTTGTTCTTTGTAATAAGGTATTGAAATAACGATTATAAGCAGGATATTTCTCAAATCTACCATGCATAAAATCCAAGAAACCCATGGTAATAGGAAAGGCTAATAGATTACTAAAACATGCAATGATATAGGTAGACTGAATACTAAGACCATTATATAATGCATATGGAATTCCAATCTTGGTTTCACCAATAAAAGTTGAACTCCAAAATATGGTCCAAAGTATTGTTTCCCAGTCTTGTTCGATTAAAGATTCCATGTAATGTCTTCAGCTAAATTGCTTTAAGAAGCTACTAAGATAGTGTAAAAAGCCCCGAATAATCCGGGCTTTAAGCATTTTTAACTATGATTCTAGTTCTACAACCAAGTCATCTTGTTCTATCATTTCTCCACCATTAATATAAATCTTCTTAATTACTCCAGCCATTGGTGCAGTTATAGTAGATTCCATTTTCATAGCTTCGATAATAAACAATGGATCGTTCTTCTCCACTTTATCTCCTTCCATTACTGCTACTTTAGAAAGTTTTCCTTGTAATGGCGCACCAATTTCAAAGTCAGTTTCTGCTTTTCTATGTGCTACTTTATCAGAGATAAAAGATTTATCTTTAACATCAATTGTTCTTGTCTGACCATTTAATTTGAAGAAAACCTGTCTTACACCATCTTCATTAGGATCTGTGATATAAAGTAACTTCACGATAATAGACTTACCATGACCAATCTCCATAATGACCTCTTGGTTATTCTCTAAACCATAGAAGAAGGCTTTGGTAGGAATGTACCAAACGTCTCCATAGTTTAGGAAGAAATCATGATGATCTTCAAATACTTTTGGATAGAACTTATAACATAAGAAATCTTGGAAGCTGCAGTGCTTAGAGAATAAAGACTGAAACGCTGCAAATTCTTTATTGAAATCTACAGCGTCTAAATGAGCGTTAGGTTTATCTGTGTAAGGTTGTTCCCCTTTTAAAACCATCTGCTGAATTTCTAAAGGAAAACCACCTGGTGTTTGTCCTAGATCACCTCTCATTAATGCCTTTACAGAATCAGGGAAAGATAATTCGTTTCCTTGATCTAAAACATCTGCCATAGATAAATCATTGGATGTCATAAACATCGCCATATCTCCTACAACCTTAGATGATGGGGTTACTTTAACAATATCTCCAAATAGTGTGTTAGCAGATTTATAATTCTCCTTAATGGTTTCAAACTTATGCTCGAGACCTAAACCTCTTGCTTGTGGTCTAAGGTTAGAATATTGTCCTCCAGGAATCTCATGCTCAAATACTTGCGCAGTGCCTGCTTTTAATCCAGATTCGAAAGGATAGTAATACTCTCTTACTGTTTCCCAATAATTAGCATATTCATTTAAAGACTTCAAGTTCATCTTCTGCTCTCTATCTTGCCCTTCCATCATAGCAACAATAGAATTAAAATTAGGCTGAGAGGTTAAACCAGACATAGAACTTAAAGCACAATCAACCACATCAACTCCAGCTTCAATTGCTTTTAAATAAGTCGCAACTTGTAAACCAGAAGTGTCATGCGTATGTAAGTGAATTGGAATCTCCAACTCTTGCTTTAACTTACCAATTAACTCAGTAGCAGCATAAGGCTTTAATAAACCAGCCATATCTTTAATTCCTAAGATATGGGCACCCTCGCCTTCTAATCTTTTAGCTAGATCTACATAATAGTCTAGGTTATATTTTGTTTGATTAGGATCTAAAATATCTCCTGTATAACAAATACATGCTTCTGCTAATCCTCCTGTTTTCTCTCTAACCGTTTTAATAGAAGTTCTCATCGCATCAAACCAGTTTAGAGAATCGAAAATTCTGAAAACATCGACACCTGTTTCCCAAGACTCTTTAATAAACTTCTCAACCAAGTTATCTGGGTATGCCGTATATCCAACTGCATTAGAAGAACGGATTAACATCTGTAATAAAGTATTAGGCATAGCTGCTCTAAACTTCCTTAATCTATCCCATGGATCTTCGTTAAGGAAACGCATCGCTACATCAAATGTAGCACCACCCCATACTTCCATAGAAAATACTTCTGGATTATTCTTCACGAAACCTTCCGCGACGTTAAGCATATCTATCGTTCTAACTCTTGTAGCTAGATGAGATTGATGTGCATCTCTAAATGTAGTATCTGTATAATGTATTTGTTTTTCAGACTTTAACCATTTTGCAAAAGCATCTGGTCCAATTGCAGTTAATTTATCTTTTGTCCCTTTAGGGTATTCTCCAAATTTATCCCAAGCCGGAATAATAGGATCTAATAATTCATTGTTCTTTTTCTGATCGACAAACTTTACATCTGGATTTCCATTTACAGAAACTTCTGCTAAGTATCTTAATACTTTAGTTCCTCGGTCCATTCTTCTAGTAAAGTTGAATAGTTCTGGAGAATCCTGAATAAAGTTAACCGTTACATCACCTGCTCTAAAAGTATCATGTCCTAATACATTCTCTAAGAAGGCAATATTAGTTTTAACACCTCTAATTCTAAACTCTTGTAAAGCTCTATGTAATCTATCTGCAGCACCCCAAAGTGTTCTACCTTTTGCAGATACTTTCACTAACATAGAATCGAAGAAAGGAGAAATCTTAACACCTGGGTAAGAAGAACCTTCATCTAATCTAATTCCATATCCACCTGCATTTCTATAAGCGATAATTGTTCCAAAATCTGGTTTAAATTCGTTAGCAGGATCTTCTGTTGTAATTCTACATTGAATCGCAAAACCTTCACACTTCACATCTTCTTGAGACTTTAAGTAGATACATTTGTCTTCTAACTTATATCCATCTGCAATTAAGATCTGAGATCTAACTATATCAATTCCTGTAATTTCTTCTGTAATAGTATGCTCAACTTGAATTCTTGGGTTAACCTCAATGAAATATATATTTTCATCTCTATCTACTAAGAACTCTACTGTACCAGCATTAACATAACTAACATGCTCTGCTAAGGCTAATGCATATTGAAAAAGTTTAGCTCTTGTTTCTTCTTTAATCGTAGGACAAGGCGCAACCTCTACTACTTTCTGAAATCTTCTTTGTACAGAACAATCTCTTTCATATAGATGAACAACATTACCGTATTCATCCGCTAATAATTGTACCTCAATATGTTTTGGTTGATCAATGAACTTTTCAATAAAAATAGTTCCATCACCAAAAGCTCTAAGAGCTTCATTCCTTGCTTCATTAAAAAGCATTTTTAAAGTTTCAGGATCTCGAGCAACTCTCATTCCTCTACCTCCACCACCAGCAGCGGCTTTAATCATCACAGGAAAACCAATTCTTTTAGCTTCTTCTAACGCAACAACATCATCTACCAAATCCTTTTCAGAATCTTCAATGATGGGTACATTAGTTGCTCTTGCTATCTTCTTTGCAGCTACTTTATCTCCTAAATTAGCCATCACCTCTGGTGTTGGACCAACAAATTTGATTCCTTCCTCTCTACATCGAGTGGCAAATCGTACATTCTCAGATAAGAATCCATAACCTGGATGAATAGCATCAACACCTTCCCTTTTTGCAACATTGATAATTTCCTCAATGTTTAGGTAAGGCATTAAGGGCTCTTCATCAGTACCTATCTGATAAGCTTCATCCGCTTTATAACGGTGCAATGAATACCTATCTTCATGAGTATAAACAGCTACTGTTCTTGTTCCAAGCTCCGAAGCAGCTCTAAATATACGTATAGCTATTTCACCTCTATTGGCAACCAATAGTTTTTTGATGTTCCTTAAATTTCTTTCCATTTCTCAATAAAGCCTTATAAATCCTAAAAATGCGTGTTTGTTCGAATTAATAGTCCTTATGAAGATAGCTAGAAATAAGGAATTTGTATAGATGATTTAGAGATTCGAAAAGATCTATTAGATTTTTATTAAATCTGCGTTATCAAAGAGATATAAGCTAAAAAATTTGACAAAAAAAAGCCTCGAATTACTTCGAGGCTTCTTTTTTCTTAGGTTAGAAACTAATTACTTTACAGTATCAGCTAATTCTTTACCTACCTTAAATTTAACTACCTTTTTAGCAGCAATTTTGATTTCTTTACCAGTCTGAGGGTTTCTTCCTGTTCTAGCAGCTCTTTCAGCTACAGAGAAAGTTCCGAATCCTACTAAAGTAACTTTATTACCTTTCTTTAAAGTTGACGATGTAGCGTCAATGAAAGAATCTAAAGCGTCTTTTGCTTGTGCCTTAGAAATGTTCGCATCATCTGCGATCTTTGCGATTAAATCTCCTTTGTTCATTGTTCAAAATTTTAATGTGTTAAATAAATGTAAAACTTAATAATAGTCTACGTTTCATAACGATTTGAGTTAGTCAAATTTAGAAGAATTTTTAAGTTTTCCAAACCCCTGTGGATAAAAATAAAGAATAATTTTAGCCAAAAGCCTTTAATGGCGAGCAACACATCATATTATCTAAAATCATAATGCAATTAACTCGTTGATTTATAACACATTACAAATAAATGTTTATACATTAAAGTAAATTTTATTTTTTCTGAAAAAAAATGTCCTGAAAAGCCCTACTTATCCACATTTTAGGCCAGTTTTACATTTATGAAACCAAATTGGCCCATTATTTTTATTAATTTAATGTTAAATCCTTTCAGAAAATGGCTGAAAAACTACTAAAACCACTTATTTTTTGTCTTATTCTGTTGATAATTATGCCCTCTTGCAGAAGAAGAGCTACTTGTCCTGCTTATTCTGATACCATTAGTATGGAAGATCAGGCTAAGAAAGAACAGGAAAGACAAAAAAAAGAAGCCAGGAAAAGACGCAGAAAAAAGTCTAGGATGTTTTAACTTTGTCTCATGATGGATATTAAATCTTTAAATGAGGGAGATGCTTTAAAAGCATTAGCCGATGGAGCCAAACTGGTTAATGTAATATCAGAGGCTGATTACGAGAACTTTTTTATCAAAGAAAACTATGTTATCCCTTTTATACCAGAAAGCATGCATCACTTATTAAAAGTTATTCCTTCTCATACACCTATTATATTAGGAAGAGAAGAAGATGCGAATATGGTAGCTCAGCAATTAAATGAGTTAGGCTTTGAGCAAATCGTAGGTTACACTAATTTCGATTTACATAAATTTATATTAGAACAACCAGATTTAGACTTAATCATGAATATTGAGGAAGAAGAATTTGGTATTGACGCTAAGCACCAAGATAATATTGCCATTATCGACTTAAGAGATATGGAAGAATGTCAATTAGGCTATGTAGAAAATGCATTAAATATCCCTATTGATCTTTTGAAAGAAAAAATAGAACCATTAAGAAATGTAAAACAAATCTATTTGTATTGTTCGGATGGATTTAGATCTATGTTAGCTGCATGTATATTAAAACAAAACAACATACATCACTTTAAAAACCTATTAACCGGTTTTACAGACTTTACGCCGAAACATGTAAATATTAAAAAACCCACAAAAAAATAAGTTTGGCATTTTCAACTTTAAGCCAAACAGAAAAAATTAATATCATCACAAATGATAGAGAGCGTATGCCTGCTTATAAAGATCAATTAACAGGAGAACAAATAGAGAACGTTGCAGACTTCATAGCCTTACTTGAAAAATAATGCCAACTTATCATGTCATAGGATTAATGTCTGGTACATCACTAGACGGATTAGATATTAGTTACTGTGCCTATCAGCTTAATGGCCAAGATTGGTCTTTCGATGTATTACATACTGCTGCTATTCCTTACTCTGAGGAATGGAAATCTAGATTAAAAACTGCACCAGCATTAAAAGCCAAAGCATTTTGGCAATTGCATAGAGATTATGGTGCATGGCTAGGAACACAAGTAAAAACCTTTATTGACCAACATCAGATTGATCCTTTATTGGTTGCATCTCATGGATATACTGTTTTTCACGAACCTGCAGATTATTATACGTGTCAGATTGGAGAAGGTGCTGCATTAGCTACACATAGTAAGCAAAATGTGATCCTTGACTTTAGGAGTATGGATGTAGCCTTAAATGGAGAAGGTGCACCTTTAGTGCCAATTGGGGACCTAGCCTTATTTGGTTTGAATGAATCGACTATGCTCGTCAATATAGGTGGCATCGCAAATTATAGCTTACTAAAAGATAATAAAGTGCTTGGTGCAGATATTTGTGCTGCCAACTTAATCTTAAACCCATTAGCAGAAGAATTAGGTCATGCTTATGATAAAAATGGCCAGTTAGCACAAGCTGGAAATATCGATAAAGACTTACTCGATGCTTTAAATAATATCCGCTTGGATGGTTCTTTGGAAGCCTTGTCTATCCAAAGCGTTTATGAAGAAATACTTAAAAATACTAATACCAGTATTAAAGATCAATTAGCTACTTGCACTGAGCATATTGCGATCAGCATTGCTAATAAAATCAGTATTGTTGATCAGGCACAGTTTAGCGGAGGTGGTGCACTTAATACCTACTTATTAGAAAGAGTAGCTGCTCATACCAATACAACTATTAAACCTTTCGATTCCATTATTATAGAATTTAAAGAAGCCATTATATTTGGTTTTTTAGGTCTATTAAGACATTTAGAACAAGACAATTGCTTAGCTTCTATTACTGGTGCAGATAGAAATAACATCGGTGGTGCCATCTACTTAGGTAAATAATCAATAAATTTGAAAATGATTTTAATAACTGGAGCAACTGGATTATTGGGTTCTGCAATTGTAGAAGCATTATTGAAAGAAGATCAATCGATCCGTGTATTAGTTCGAAATCCTAATGCATTAAAAAGCTTAAGTCCTTTTAAGGACCAAATAGAGATTATAGAAGGTGACGTACTAGACATCTTCAGTTTAGAGACTGCTATGGAAGGCATTGATCATGTTTATCATTGCGCAGCTATCGTATCTTTCGATCCTAATATGGCAGAAAGCATGTATCAAATCAATGTAGAAGGAACTGCTAATGTAGTTAATATTGCTATCGAAAAAGAAGTCAATAAATTATTGCATGTTTCTTCGATTGCCGCTCTGGGAAGAGTAAAGTCTGGACAAACCGTAACGGAGGATACAGAATGGCAAAATTCTAAAGAGAACTCGCAATACTCCATTACTAAGTATCAATCCGAAATGGAAGTATGGCGAGGTATTGCCGAAGGCTTAAATGCAGTAATTATCAATCCATCTATTATACTGGGCAAAGGAAATTGGAAAGACGATAGTTCTTCCTTATTCAATATCGGTTATAAAAACATTCCTTTCTACCCTACCGGTATGAATGGTTTTGTAGACCAATTAGATGTAGTTAAAGCGGCTATTGCATTGATGAAAAGCGATATTAGTAATGAAAGGTTTATTCTTTCTGGCGCAGACATTACTTACCAAGATTTATTCTCGTGGATGTCTAAGCAATATGGACAAACTGTTCCTAAATACCCACTTAAAGGTTGGATGGGACAAATAGGTTGGCGAGTAGAAAAGTTAAGAGCAACATTAATGGGTAAAATGCCGGTTATCACTAAAGAAACCATTAGAACAACATCTAATCGTTATAGCTATTCTAGTAATAAAGTAAAACAAGCAATTGCTTTCGAATTTACCCCAGAAAAAGCAACAATAGATCGTATTGCGAAACAATACTTGAAAGAGACTAAAAACGTTTAGCTGCTAGTCTTGCTGGATACCAAACAGTGATAAACGAAACAATCGTTACCGTAGTAAATACCAATAATAAATCTGTTCCTTTAATAATTACTGGATAAGCTTCTACGATAAAGGTACTTCCTGGCAAGCCCACCAAGCCGAAATACTGTTGAGCCAACAATATTAAAATAGCGAATAAGATACCAGTGACAGAACCAATCCCGCTAATTAATATTCCTTCGGCCATTACAATGTTCTTAATCATCTTAGCAGTTGCACCCATGCTCTTTAAGATATAGATGTCTTTCTTCTTTTCTAGGATAAGCATGATTAAGAAACCACCAATATTAAAGGCAGAAATTAAAAGGATCATACTAAGAATTATATAGACGATCCAGCTTTCTATTTGCATAATCTGATACAAACTCTTGTTCTGCTCATATCTATCTTCTACCAAAAAAGCGTCTCCTAGAATAGTCTGTATCTCCTCTATGTTGCCTCTTAGATCTTCTTCACTAGATAATTTAAGCTCTATACTACTATACATTGGAGATTTAAAGCTCATTAGTTTTTGCACTAAACCAATATTAGTTAACATGTATTCAATATCAATTTCTTGTTGAATACTAAAAGCACCGGCTGCATAGATCAATTCTGACTTAAAAGATTGATTAAACATGGCCGAGGAAGAGAAACCTCTTTTAGGTAGATAGATCTTAATTCTTGCCAAAGGATCTTCTACATCCAGGCCTAGTCTGGCAGCAACACCTGCACCAACCACAGCATAGGATTGTATATCATCTTTAACTGCATAGACCCCTTTGTATATTTTTTCATCGACTCCACTTACCATTTCATAAGCTTCATCTACCCCTTTAAGAATACCTACGTATTGTTTTTCGCCATGCATAAAGATGGCTCTTTCTTGCAAAGTCTTACTCAGGCTTTCTACTTCATTAATAGCTAATATTCTATTGAGTTGATCATCTTCAACTTGAAAGAACTTACCACTAACAGGACTAATCTTTACAGATGGGTAAAAAGAATCATACATGGACTTTACCAGCCCATCAAATCCATTAAGTACAGAAAAAATAATCACCATAGCTGCAGTAACAACTGCAATGGCTAACATTGATACCAAGGCAATGATATTTACACTGCTCTTGGTGTATTTAGAAAAGAAATAATGTTTGGCAATATATAGTGGAAACATTATGCTTCGTTGTCTCCTTTATCTTTCTTAATGCTCCTAAAAAGTTGTTCCATTTTAAACACTTCATCTAAAGTATCATCCATCATAAATTCGATTTCTGGTACTCGTCTAAATGAGTTTCTGATTTTATTGGCTAAGACTTTTCTTAAAGGAATAAGATTAGCTTGGATAACATCAAAAAACTGATCTCTCTTTTCTTCTTTAAAAATTGAGATGTAAAACTTGGCGATTAATAAGTCTTTGGTTACCATCACATCTGTAATTGTAACTAACTCCCCTTCAAATAATTCAGCACTATTCTCCTGAAAAATTTCTCCCATTACTCTTTGTAATTCCCTCGCAACTTGCTTTTGTCGCTTTGTTTCCATTGGTTTCATACCCTAAAACTACGAAAATATCCACACGTGGGGGATATTTTAATTACATAAGTATCTTATTATTCAAGATATTAGGAAAAATAATAACACATGAAACAACAAATTAACCACGTAAAAACATTCCATGAGGTCTACGAAGCACCAGTATTGGATGGTCCAGCTATTCCGTCTAAAGATAGATGTGAATTGAGATATAAATTAATGGACGAAGAATTAAAGGAATTTAAAGCGGCCTACGAAGCAGGAGATCTAGTTGAAGTAGCAGATGCTTTAACTGATTTGGCTTATGTATTATTTGGTTCGGTATTAGAATTTGGATTACAAGATAAATTTGAAACTTTCTTCGAGGAAGTACAAAGAAGTAACATGTCTAAATTGGACGAAAATGGACAGCCAATTAAAAGAGCAGATGGTAAAATTTTAAAAGGGCCAAACTTCTTCCTTCCAGATTTAAAGGGGATCCTAGAGCAATAACCTTGGATTTATAAGGCAAAAAACGTATATTAATAAGAACCATATCACAGGACTATGAAAAAATCTTTTCTATTCGTTTTTTGCCTTACTATCTTTTATTCTTTCTCACAAGTCGTTATAGAACGTGCTAATTTACCTGAAGCAGGTCTTAAGCAATATGTAAGAATGACCAATAGTGCCGATATCAATGTTGGTTCAGCAATTGCTGAGGCACAAGTTTGGGATTTTTCTGCTTTAGTAAATGATGAATTAGATTCTGTCCAGTATATCAGTGTAGAAAAGACACCATATGCTTTACAAATTGGCAATAGTGCAGACTTTGCTCTTAATATCGATAATGAATTAGGTAGTACAGCTATCCCTTTTACAAACAATTATCTTTTCATGAAAGAAGAAGATAATGGAATCTTCGGTAATGCGATTGCTGTTAATGCGCTGGGTGATGTAGTTATCTTACAATCAGATAATCCAGAATTGATATTTCCTTATCCTATGAATTACGGTGATGTGATTTATGATACTAGTGAATATGCTGCAACAATAACTAGTCCTTATCCTATTAGTTTTTCTAGAAACACGACCAAGACAATAAGTATTGATGCTTTTGGTTCTATGATCCTAGAAGAAGATACGATTGAGGTTATAAGAGTATATGAAATAGCTAATATTGTAGATGATTTTGGTTCAATTACAGAAAACACAGAACACAGATATTACTTCTATGCAAAGAATCCAAACTACCAGCATCCTGTAGTTTCTGTCTTACAAAGTGAAAATGGTAATATTGAAATGGTTTCTTGGGTATCAGAAGAATATGATACTACAAAAACAGAAGTAACAGATACTGCAGAAGCAGAAGTATATGACACTGCGAATGCTATCACTGAGATCATGGAATTAAATGCGATTGAGTTTTATCCAAATCCTGCTATAGATCATATTAATATTCAAATTAAGGATCATAGTATTAATCATCTTCAAACTAATGTTTACAATTTCTTAGGACAAGTAGTTTATTCTAATTCTACTAATCCTAATGCAACAGGCCATGAGGTAATTATAAATTTAAATAACTTTACCCCGGGGGCTTATTTCATTGAATTTAAAGATGATATGGGAAGATCTTCGGCTGCAAGATTCCAGGTAAGCAACTAGGTTCTTTTTTTAACAGCTTTGATCACTACCTCAATCTTATTGAGATTGGTATTGATTGATGATCGTTCTGCATCATTGATGCTTAAATCTTTTAATAATAAGTCGTATTGTTGTTTTAATCCTGTCATCATCTGACCTGTCATATATCTGGTATAAGCACTTTCGTAGTTCTTATTCTGATAATCTAATACAAAGTCAAACACTCTGTTCAATTCTACTAAATTCTGGAAAGCAGGTTTTCTGATAAACTGAGAAAAATAATAGAAATAACTAATGCTATAATACTTGTATGCATTGTTGATATGATGGATATAGAAATCAACATACTTTGTATCAGTAGCTTTAGACTTTGCGATAATATTGGCTAAGGCAAAAGATAATTCTACATGATTGGTCTTAAGATGAGGCTCAGCATATTTTAAAGCTTCAACATTATTGATTCTTCCAAGACAATTTAATGCGCTACTCTTTACTAGATAAGAGGAGTCTTTCATCTTATCAATAGCAAAAGTTTCTAATTCTGGATATTTAATAAGTGAATTAACCTTAACTAAACGATCTATCGCTGCCGATCTAACTGCAGAGTTAGGGTCATTTAAAGCGATTGATTTTATCTTTTCTACAAACTCAGCATCCTCATACTTCGAATTGAAATTAGCATTACTCAATGCATATTTTCTATTAACATGAAAATCATCTTCCAAAGCTAAAAGCATCACATTAATCGCATCTACTTCGCTAGCCTGCGCAGCATCAATTTGCTCTAACGCCCAATATCTATCAATGGCTAAATCAGCAGATTGATATTGCAATTTCCATTCTTCAAAAGTCTTATGTTCTTTAATTTGCCATAACTGCTGCTTTCCTGGATCTATATTAATCCAAGTAATTATCGTATCACTTTTTATGCTAAAAATAAGATGATTACTATCTAGGTGAAGACGCTTTGTTTCCTTTCCTAATAGAGTATGGACTTCTATATCTATTGGTAAAGTAAAAAACAGACTACTCTCAGCACTTTGTGAAAAGTTAAGGTCCCAATGTTTATGATTCTGTTTTTCATAATTTAAGCTAACATGCGGATGTCCTTTAGACATAAACCATTGATTGAAAAACCAGTTTAGATCCTGCCCAGTAACTTCTTCAAAGGCCATTCTTAAGTCATGTATTTCTGCTGTGCCAAATTCATACTTATGTAAATACAACTTTAAAGACTTAAAGAAGGCTTCATCTCCGATAATTGACCTCAATAGATGTAATACTCTTCCTCCCTTTTGATAGCTATGTGCATCAAACATATCGTCTCGCTCTTCATAGTAAAACCGAATTAATTCTTTTTCTCCTGTTACCGCTTCTTCTAAATAACTCCATAGATCGAATTGAAGATGCCAATCAGCTTCATCACGTCCATATTTATGCTCGAACCAAAGATACTCTCCATAGGTAGCAAAAGATTCATTAAGCGGAAGATTAGACCAGGATTCGCAAGTTACCAAGTTCCCAAACCAATGATGAAATAATTCATGAGCAATAATGTCATCATGGTGTTTATCCAAAAGATCTTTATCTGTTACATTTAAGCCATCATAAAACACACTTGCTGTAGTATTCTCCATGGCACCAGAAACAAAGTCACTGACTACAATCTGATCGTATTTTGGCCAAGGATATTCATAAGCCATTTTCTCAGAGAAGAAGCTAAGCATCTCTGGAGTATGTTTAAATACTTCATAATTAGAAGGTCTCCATTTGTCTTCTGTTAAGTATTGTAATGGAATCGTATCACCTGTACTATTAATCCAAATGTCATTAACTGCATTAAAAGGTCCTACAAATAACATGACTAAATAAGGAGAATGGGCTTGATCTTGTAACCAAATATCTGTTTTAGTTGCATCATCGGTGGTAGAAGATATTAAACGACCATTAGATACTGTTGTATTTGAGGTATCTGTATGAATGGTTATTTGATGTGTCAATTTCTCATTAGGAACATCATTAGTAGGAAACCAACAAGAGCTAGATTTTGTTTCTCCTTGTGTCCATATATGGGCCGGTGAACCAGACGTCGAATCTGCATCAATAAAATATAAACCTTTAGCATCAGTAATAGCTTCCCCAGTTACTCCTTTCACTTTTTCTGGATTAGCTTGATATATAATTTTTAATTGAAAAGTATCCGTTCTTGTTAAGGTCTGATTAAAATAAACAGTCAGTCTAGTACTGTCATATTCATAGCTAAACCTTAAAGCGCTATCTAATGTAGATACATTAAATATATCCATATATTGCGCATCTAACACTAGAGAGTCAATAGCATAGAAATAAGGTTTGATCTTAAGTATTGCTGTTCCTGTTAATGTCTTTACTTTTTCATTCAGATTAAGATCTAAATCCATATGCAATAGATCATAAGATTTGGTCTTAGAAGACTGATAAATTGATAACTGATCAGTTGAAGATTGGATAATCTCCTTCGAAGTGGTACATGAAAAGACTAGAAATAATAGGAAAATAAGAAGAGGAAACGACCTAAGCATTATTTATTTTCTAAAAGCTTTTTTGCTTTAACCATTGTTATTCTTGCACCATCTTGGTAAGGTACAATCCATGCATCAGGAATTCCTTCACTGATCATTTTTTGTCTCATTTCTTCAGCATTACTCATAGTAGTAAATTCTCCTACAACAAATCTGTAAATGATTTTATTCATTTGTTCTACCTTAACTTGAGTAGCAACAGTTAAATGTTCGAACCTTCCGATCCCTGGATCTGAAAAGGCTCCAATTTGTACTTTATAATATAAACCGGTAGCTTTCTCAGCAGCAGACGATTCTTGTATTTGCTCTACTGCAGCTTTTTCTTCTACTGGATCTAAGCCTTCTGGTGTACTACCGTCATCTTGTTGTGTTTCACCTATTAAGTTCCCTTCTGCATCGAACATATTAAAATCAATATGTCCAGTGCCAGATTCAGCCCATAGCTCTTCATCTTTAATCATTCCAAATTGAGTTCTTCTATTATGATCTCTACCCATTCTAGTTTTATTAGAAACTAGCGGTTTATCTTCTCCTTGCCACTTACCTTTTAAACGCTTAACATCAATTCCGTTTCTTACTAAATACTCAATCACATAGTTCGTTCTTTTTTCAGAAAGCCTTAAGTTGTAGGCGTTTGCTCCAATATTATCTGTATGCGAAACAATTTCTAAACTTGTTTCATCCATAGTATTCAGATATCTAACAACATTTTTCATTTTATCTTTTTCTACTTTAATTAAGTTAAATCTATCAAACTCATAGTAGACAATCGGTAAATCGATTCTTTCTAATACTGAAGATATATTTGCATCATTTAATGGTACATTAGTATCCCATTCTACAGACTTAGTTAAGTATCCTTTTTTACTTAATTCAATGTTTACATATCTATTTCCTTTAAAGTCAATTGAAGATAAGTCATAGAAACCATCTTTATCAGTTGTTACCTCTCCTAAAAGATTTCCGTCTTTGTCATAAACTTTCACACTAGCATATGCAATTGGCTCACCTTTATCGTCTTTCAATTGGCTATCCATTTTCATTTCTTCCAAAACGAAATCTAAATCATCAAAGTCCCCATTCTTAGTATCCCAAATTTGAGATTTAGTTTTATATCCATCTTTAGAAGCTACTACTCTTAACTTTTGATGTTCTCCTGGTTTTAAGTTCTTCATAGAGAATTCACCTTCTTCATTGGTTTTAATCTCAGCTAACAAACTATCTTTCTCATTATAGATCTTTACTGTACCGCCTTCAATACCATTGTATTCTTTATCCTCTAGTACATTCTCAATATTGAAGCTAAGCACTCTTATTGGACGCTCCCATTCGTAATAGTAGATATCATCACAACATGTACCTGCTTTATAAGCTAAGCCACCTTCTCGGTTAGATGACACAAATCCCATTCTCTTACTTCCATCTTCTGTAGAATCTGTCTGGAAGAAGAACTTATCATCAGCCCCGGTATTAATTGGATAACCAAGATTAACAACCGAATCCCATGTTGACTCTAGGATATTTCCGTGTGCCATAAACACATCCAATTGTCCCATCCCTGGATGACCCTTAGAACTGAAATATAAAATGTTATTTACCGTATTATAGAAAGGAGATTCTTCACTCTCATCTGTATTAATAACATCTCCTAGATTATCTGCATTGATTACTTTACCACCTTCTATTGTTGCGATAAACAAATCATAATCTCCACCATCAGCACCGCCTGATGTAGAGGCATACAATAAGTACTCATTGCCATCCCCATCAATAAATACATTAGGATGCTTAGCATTAGCATTCTCTTCATTTACCGGCGCATCTAATCTTCTAGGCTTAGACCATTTACTTCCATCAAACTTAGATTTAAAAATAGCTGAAACCATTCTACCTTTGTATTCCTCAACAATGGTAACATACATATGCTGACCATCTTCAGTTAAAGAAGGCGTTCCCATCCAATAAACACCAGATTCATTATTATACTTAATATTGATTAATTCTCTTTCTTCCCAAGCATCAGCATTCTTCTCACTTGAAAATATTCTAGGAACAGGAATAGAATCGTATGCTCCTTTACCGTTACCCTTAACTTTAATACCTTCTATACCAGTTACGTAATGTGCTCCAGTAAAATAAATCGTGTAGGGATCTTTCTGCACCGCTGCAAAATCTGATTTGGCACTATTTACTTCTTCTCCTGCATTTTTAATATCTGCAACAACAGGATTTGCTTTTAATCGCTTAGCCATTCTACATGCCTCAATTTCTTTTTTAGCACGTTCAAGATAAAAATCATATTCTCCTGTGTAGGTGTTTAAGAATTTCTCAAACGCAAATTCTGCATCATCATATTCTTCCGTTGCCTTTAGCATCTTTCCTTGCCAATAACGAATCATTGGATAATCGGATGTTCCACCTGCAACAACTACGCGCTCATAATACTTCTTCGATTTTTCATAGTACCTTTCAATTCTATAAATCTCGGCGATTTGATGCAAGCAGTAAATATCTGATGCATGTGCTTCTATTGAAAGAACTGCTTTGTAATAATCAATAGATTCATGGTATTTTCCTTTTCGCCATAAATCATCTGCAAGCTTAAGATTCTTCTTAGCTTCCTTTTTATACTTGATCCCTTTGGACTTTTTGTCAGTGTTTGCCGGGGTGTATGGAGCTTCTGCAAAAAGAGAAATATTTTGCAATGACATCATAAATAACAATAAAACTAGTGCCAACCTATACATATACCTAATACCAAAAAGCAGTTTATAGCATTTAAATATAATATATTAAGCGTTAAAGCGACCTAAATAGTTATTAACATGTCCACAAAAAAACCTTTACTCCTTAGATGACAGGACAAGGCTGATGAATAAGACGTTTGACTGTCATATTCTTAATAGGTTGGAATCTAATCGATAGTTCGAAACCGCCACTGTAATTACTAGCTGCACTTAATTTGGAAGCTGTAATATCGTAACTGAACCCTACAAGGAAATCTTCAACCCCCATTGCTGCGTGCACAATAATTGCATCTCCTACCCTGTAATAAGCACCTCCAGATACAATACCAGCATAGCTAGAATTAATTTGTGAGAAGTCATACTCAACATCTCCACCAATATTGATCTCTCTAGATCTAACTCTAGGTAGCGTCATATATATCAAATTAGGAACAATTGAAATGGGTGATGAAGCACTTAATTTTACTCTTGCACCAATATGACCAACCATTCTCATAGGTGTTAAATTCTGATAAGAGGCATCACTAATAAATCTTTCATTAGATGGTAACAAATGATATAAGGAAACACCTGCATGCGCAGCATTCTTAGTTTCTTCTCCGAACTTATATATCGTTAATAAGCCTGCACTTACATCAGGATAACCAATTGTTCCATCAATTCTACTATGATCACTACTTACAGCAGCTTTATCAATTCCTCCATCTGAATTACTCCATTGATCTGGGAAAGTATGATTTCCGAAAAGTGTTCTTTGTACAAACCCTGCTTGAAGTCCTGCACCTAAGTACATTGGACCTAAATCCATATTATAAGCAGCTGAACCGCTCATCTTAATTGTTCTTAAACCAGCATCTACTCCAGCCTGATCTCTTGTAACTAATGCTCCTAAACCTAACTTATTTGTATTAGAAGGATCATCAGGATCTCCAAGTTGAGGCATAAACTCTGCTGATAAACTTTGCGTAATAAATGGAGCGAATGATGCCCATTGTGATCTATATATCCCTGCTATTCTATATGGTGCATCTGCAAACCCAGTCATAGCCGGATTTAAAGTTACAGGCAAAGCATAAAATTGTGAATAATGCACTTCTTGTCCTTTTACCAATGTAGCAAAAAACAATATTATAATTAGCAAAACTTGATGAATACTAACCCTCATTATTAATAAATATACAATTATTTCTAAGAATCACAAATTATCGAATTATCGTTACAGTACCTTGGAAGTTACCAGTTCTTCCATCACAGAAGGTTACAAATAAATGATATACGTAGATATCATTAGGAAGGTACTCCCCAGTTGGCGTTTTACCATTCCAACCTTGAGATTGATTTTCAGACTCAAATAAGAACTTACCCCATCTATCAAATACCTTCATATGTACATTACATATTCCTTTACCTTGAATAATAAACTCTTCGTTATCACTATCTCCATTAGGTGAGAATGAATTTGCTTGTTCTACTAATCTTCCTTCTTTTACTAATACTTGAATAGTATCTACGGCTTTACATCCAGTACTTGGATCCGTAATTAGTACCGTATAGGTCATAGAAATTTCTCCAGTGATCACCTGATCCATTATTGTATTATCATCAAATACATCCTCTGGGAACCACTCATATTCGAAACTAGGATCTCCATTTGTAGAGATCATTAATGTATCATCATTAAAGATTGTAGTGTCTGCTCTATTAATAAACGCTGCAAATCCAGGAATCGTAACTCTTACATCCTCTTTTTGATTACAAGCTCCAGAATAAACCATAGCTGTTACAATTGAGGATTGGGGATCTTCATAAGCATAATAGAAAGTCGTATCATCTTCAATAGTAAATGTACTACTATCCCCCATATCCCAAACGATACTATCAATAGCATAATCCAAGTTTACATCAAAAGTACTTAATGAGTCTTGACATGCAATAGTGTAATCAATATCAAACTCTAATGAATCTGTAATTCCTTCCACTTGAATGATTGCAGTATCCATACAACCAATAGAGTTTTTAGCAATCAATTGCACTGTATAGTCTCCTGCTGTATCGAACATAAACTCAAAGTTCCAAGGCGTTTCACTTACCCTTACCACTGTATCTTCCCAAGTATATATTAGCGTATCAACATTTTCAATTGTCCCTAAATACGTTACAGCTATTGGATTGTCTCTACAAGGTGCTTGCTCACTTAATGTAAAATTAGCCTCTGCAACTTCAGCACTTTGTACTAACATAGAATGCCTTTTAACTTGACAGCTATTAAATGCAGTAATAATTAAAGAGTCATTTACTTCATCCATAGAAACAGCAAGGTTTGTACTATCTTTTCCATCGATCTCTGTCATACCATCAGGTAAGACCCAAATGTAACCAGTAGCATTATCTATTGAAGCAATAGAATATTCATTATCTCCTCCATTACAAGTAAAGCTATTTCCAAATATAGTATCTATATCTGCGATTGTTCCATGTGAACCTACCACTATACTTGTAGGAATTGTACTTTTTAAACATCCATTAAAAGAGCTTACATTAACAATACTCTCTTCTTCATTTACTGTTAAAACACCAGTATTATTCGATGTATCTATATTTACATCTCCTGAGACTACATCCCAAATATAAGTTAAGCTTAAATCGGTTGCAGCATAGACGATATCTTCACCTGGACATCCTACAGTATCTAATAGAATAGTAAACGAAGGTTGATCCGGAGCATCAATTACATTAATAGGCTGAGATATCTGTTCCTCACCACATCCAAAATTATCCGTTACAGTTAACGACACATAAGTTGCTGCATCATCATTATCAACTTCAAATGATACGGTGCTAACACCAGTAGTAATTCCTAAAGGAGTAACATTAACAAAATCCCAAACATAAATATATTCTGACATTAATGTTTCTTCAACAACTTCCCACGTTACTATAGTTGGCCCATCTGAAGTAACACAAATTTCATTTTCCCAGTCAATGGCCTGAATGGTTTCTGGCGATTTACCAACTGCTACTCTATCACATAATCTTTGAGCATCAGCACAAGTATTTGTTATATCTACACAAACTGAATCTAAGACACCACCTAATCTTCCATTAAATGAAATTTGGGATGCCTCTGTACCATTACCAGTTATTGTTGATATAACACCTGGTGTAGACCAAACATAATCACTTGCCCCTGCTAATGCAGTAACACTATGACTATAACCTGTACCAATACATACTATCGGTGTAGAAGTTAAATCAGCTAATTCTATATCTAAACTTTTATCTTGTTGTACTTCTATCGAATCTATTACAGGAGCACAAGCAAATATATCTATAACACTTACATTATACCACCCAGATTGTATACTATCATTGTTTGCTGTGTTTGTTCCGTTACTCCATGTATAACTATAGGGTGCATCTCCGTTTGTTACCAATACATTGGCTACTCCTGTAAAAGCATCACAGTCTGCAGAATCCATACTTAATACTAAAGTAATACTATCTGCAATTTGCACAGAGAAAGTAGTGTCAGCGTTAGCTAAACATTCATTTGTAACACTTACACTAATAATATCCGTTTGATTATACACACTATAACTTACCCCCATACTAGTTGTTCCTTGGGAATCATTTAAATCACCATGAACACTAGACCAAGTATAATTAGTCGCTCCATTAACCGCTCCAATGGTATAAGTATATTCTGTTCCACCATAACAAACTGAATCTGTTCCTGATATTCCATCACTTAAAGCAGTCATAGATGAATCTTGAATCACCATTGCCGAATCTATAGAAGCCGCACAATTGTGTCGGTCTGTAACACTTACTGCATGAAAGCCATGAGGTAAATTAGATAAAATAACACTTACTCCTCCTAAAGTATCCCAAGCATAAG
>JBELBA010000009.1:0-22852 GCA_042095635.1 Chitinophagales bacterium | reverse complement strand
GATTAAACCAGAATATGATGAAGCATACGACTTTAAGGATGGTTATGCTTACGTTAAAATTGAAGGAAAATGGTCTTGGATTGATGTTAATGGAGTAGTGATCTGGCAAAAAGACTAAATAATATTTACTTCTGGCTCGATGTCAATACCAAATTTTGTTTTTACAGATGCAATAATTTTATGCGCTAAAGTTTTTACTTCATTGCCCTCTGCATTTCCATGATTAACTAATACAAGTGCTTGTTTTGCATGCGATCCTGTATTACCAATTACTTTCCCTTTCCATCCACATTGCTCTATTAACCATCCTGCAGGAACTTTTACTTTATGGTCTCCAACTTTATAACTTGGAGCTTCGGGATGTGAAGCTATGAAAACTTCAAATTGAGATTGATTTATGATTGGGTTTTTAAAAAAGCTACCTGCATTACCAATTATCTTAGGGTCGGGTAATTTGCTCTGACGAATACTGATAACAGCATCTGAAACATTTTTAATAGTTGGTTGACTAATATTTCTTTCACTTAATACACCTTGTATATCTCCATATTGTGTACTTATTAAATGATTTTGTTTCGTCAGTTTTAACTGCACATTAGTAATAAAGTGCTTGCCTTTATATAATCCTTTAAAAATAGAGGATCTATAGTCAAATAAACAATCTTTGTTTTTGAATGTAAATGCTCTACTTGAATCTATTTCAATAGTTTCTACAGAAATTAAAATATCTTTAATTTCTATTCCATAAGCACCAATGTTTTGAATGGGAGCTGCTCCAACTGTGCCTGGGATTAAAGACATATTCTCTATTCCGCCCCAGTTATTTTCGATACAATAAAGCACAAATTCATGCCAGTTTTCTCCAGATCCAACATTTAGTATTATATGATCATTATTTTCTTCAACAATGCTAATTCCTTTGAGGTTGTTTTTAATTATTAACCCATCATAATCTGATGTAAATAAAACATTACTTCCACCGCCAAGTAATAAGTATTTATTGTTTTGGAATATTTCTGTTTGACTTAAAGCAATAAATGCTTCTGCTGAATCTATTGTATAATAGTATTTGGCAATGACATCGATACCAAAAGTGTTATCAGATTTTAAGGATATATTTTCTAGTATTTCCATACCTTAGCATAAAGTTATTCAATAATAATCATAATAGTATGGACGTAAAAGATATAATTAAGACATTAGAATTAGAGCGGCATCCAGAGGGTGGTTATTATAAAAGGACTTATGAGTCTGATTTGTTGCTCGATAGTACAAGAATTGGCTCTGCAATTTATTATTTATTAGAAGGAGAGGATAAGTCTCATTTGCATATCCTAGAATCGGACGAAATATGGCATCATTACCAAGGAGCAAATGTTCATGTTCATACTTTCTCTTTAGATGGAGAATATAAATTACTTAAACTTGGTAATGAAATTAGTAATGGATACCTACCACAAGTAACCGTGCCTATGCATACCTGGCAATGTGCAGAAGTGCTAGATAATGGATTTGCATTAATGGGTTGTAGTCTTTCTCCTGCCTTTGGATTTAATACTTTTAAAATTGCAACTAAATCTGATTTAGTTATTGATAATCAGTATTTAGCATTAATTGAAAAGTTTATATTAAAGTCGTGATATACCAAATAGCAAAACTACTTAAGCCAAACAGACCAAGTATAGCTAATAGTTTAATTGCAATATATGGTTGGTCTTCTTTTGGGAAATTAGAAGAATAGATTAATCTGTAATTTAGATAAGCTAAAACAGGTGCAGTTAAAAAGCTTAATGTAGTCGCAATCTTTATCATTGTTCCCATATTTCCTAGTAAGAAAAATATGATAATTAATGCACCAATGCCTACAATTGATAGATACAACAGTTTCTGGTTTAGTCTAGGTCCTTTTACTATTTGATTTCTTAATATTTGGATAGTTGGCGTTAAAGTTCTTGGAAAAGCATCGAAACAAGTAAGCGTAGTACTAAACATGGTTGTTAATGCTGCAAGTGCTATGATGGGGTAGCTCCAGTTTCCTATCGTGGTAGTATACATATCAATTATCTGATTCACAAATACAGTTCCTTTTGGTGAGAAAGGAATTACTGAGCCATACATGGTAAGCGCACCAAGTGATAAGAAGAGTATCGCTAATACAGTTGTAGTCCAATAACCGATATTAAAATCTACTAAACTGTCTTTTAAGCTGATTCTTGTTTGTTTTAGTTTTTCTAGATTCCAAATGGATTGCCAAATGGATATGTCTATAGGAGCTGGCATCCATCCTATTAGTGCAATTAGAAAAGTTAAGTGATGTTGTTCCAGCGTAAATTTATTAGTTGTTTCTAGTTCAAAGTATCCGGTATTTTTTATTGCAAAAATTGTTGCTATGAAGGTTGATATACTTAATAGAATAATGATAAATTTCATTAATCTGTCTAGTGTAGCATATTTTCCTATGATGATAATGATAGCACAGATAACTATTACAATTAAACTAATGATTTGAAGGTTCCAATTAAGATTGAAAATTGACTTAATTAGCGCTGATGTAACTAGTGTAACTGCAGCTTGAATGGTAAACATCGTTAGAATTGTTAATCCAAAGAATAACCAAACTGCCCATTTCCCTAATTCATTATATCCTTCTATAATCGATTTTTTTCTGCTTAATGTGAATCTAGGAGCGAATTCGAAGAAAGGATATTTTAGAATATTGGCAATGACAACAAATATTAATAATTGAAAACCGTAGTTACCTCCTGCTTTAGTAGATTGAACTAAGTGAGAAACACCTACTGCTGCTCCTGCATACAATAAGCCTGGTCCCAATTTATTAAACAGTTTAATCATTTGTATAACTAATTTAAAGCGAATGAATTAGGGTTTAATAATTGATTTTATAACTTCTTTTTTTAATACTTTTCCGATGCTGTTTCTGGGGATGTTTTTTCCTTCTAATTGATATATTCTTGGTAGTTTGTGATTTGGAAGGTTTTGTTTTAAATAGGATTTAAAATCATCTTCGTCTTCTATCATTGACTCTACCCAAATCCCTATTATTTCACCCCATTCTTCGTCTTCAATGCCAACGACAGCGCAATCACTTACATCTTTATATTGTCTTGCTACTTCTTCAATTTCTAAGGCAGATATTTTATATCCGCCAGATTTAATGATGTCTACAGACTTTCTTCCCACTATTTTATAATAACCATTGTTCAGTGCTGCAATATCTCCAGTCATAAACCATCCATCTTTAAATGATGAATGATAAGCTTCTGCTTTGTTTAGATAGGTTTTAAATAGGTTGGGGCCTTTAATGTAGATTTCTCCCGGATTATTATCTGTTTTAATTTCATGCCCATCATCATTCATCAGTTTAACCTCAATACCATTGAATGCCTGTCCAATATGTCCGGGTTTTCTTTCTCCATGATATGGATTAGAAATGGCCATACCTATTTCAGACATTCCGTATCTTTCTAATAATCGATGTCCGCTTATTTCTTCCCATTCTTTTAATATAGAAACAGGTAAAGCAGCAGAACCTGAAATCATTAATCTTATTTGCTTACATGCTGTTTCAAATGATTGTTTGTTTAGCTGATCTTGTTTTTGATGATAAGTAATCAATTTTTTATAGATCGTAGGAACAGCCATAAATATCGTGTATGTTCCCTTGCTAATATTATTATAGATGGATTCAATTTTAAAGCCATTATAAATATCAATTGTCGCATTATTGAATATAGAACAACATAGTTTATTCACTATGCCATGTATGTGGTGTAAGGGTAAAAATACAGGAATTACATCTTCTTTAGACCAATGCCATGCTTGGCTTAAAGTCTTAAATTGAAAGTCTAAGGCAGCATGTGAATGAACGACTCCTTTAGGTTTGTTAGTGGTACCGCTTGTATAAATAACAAGGGCTTCATTGTTGATGTCAATCTTTTTAGGATGAAAAGTTTTTGTTGGTTTTATTTCGTCAACATGAAGAAAGGTTATATGCTGATTTAAGGATTTAAGCTCTTTAGCTATTGCACTGTTATCATCATCAAAAATTAGAAATTGAGCATTAGAGTCTTTAATGAAATAATCCAAATCAATAATCGGGTAACTAGAAGAAAGAGGTACTGCAATATTATCACTTTTCCATATTCCTAAAAGTGTTTTAGTATAATTATAACTTCCTTTTAATAAAGTAGCTATATATGTTTGGTTATAGTTGTAAAAGTAGTTTGAGTATGCGTTTATATCAATACTTAATTGACTGTAAGAATAATTGTTGTTCTTTTCAATAACTGCTGTTTTGCTAGATAATTTATTAATATTATCAAGTATAGGAATCATCTTAAATACTTTTTAAAAGAATACTTGAAGCGTTCCCTCCAAAGCCAACAGCATTAATTAATACTGACTTTATATTGGATGGTAATTTTGGTAATCTAGTTTCATAAGGAAATGAGACATTAACCTTATTGTTAAGGATTAAGGTGGCAAAGTAAGCAGATAAAGCACCAGAAGCACCCAGTGTATGTCCTGTTATATGTTTAGTAGAATACAAGGCTGGTATTTGCTTAAATAACCGATCGATTGCATTTAATTCAGCAGCATCTCCTTTTACTGTTCCGGGAGCATGGCATATGATTAAATCCACTTTTTCTTGTTCTTTTACAGCCATTTGCATGGACTTATATAAGTTTTCTCCATCATCCGGAATACCTGTAAGACTAGATGCTGTATCAACCTGGTATCCTATTCCTGCAATTTCTGCAATAGCATTCTTTTTTTTATTAGAAACTACAAAGCTAGCTGCACCTTCACCTAGGGTCATGGTGTTTAATTTGTTGTTAGCAATAAATGGTGTTGAAGCATATTTAGGATGATTACTTTTGCTGTAGATTTTTAAAGCTTCCATTTGTTTAATCGTAAACAAAGAATTAGCAGCTTCTGTACCACCAACAATGAAAGTATCAAGCAAATCTGCCTTGATCCAAGCATAAGCATTGGCAAAGGCTTGTAAAGATGTACTACATGTAATACTATGGCTAATACAAGGCCCCTGAACTTCTAAATGTTTAGCAACATTACTAGATATATTCCCTAATGTAGTTAAGGGGGAAGTTAGTAATCTTGTTTTTCCTTTATTTTCAAAGTATTGATAATCATCTTCCCATTTTTCAGTTGCTCCTCTTGAGCTTCCAATATTAATACCTGCATGGTCTGAGATTATTCCTGCTTCAATAAATACTTGATGAGCAGTTAGCATTGATAATTGAACGGTCTTATCTAACTTCTTGTACTTAGTATGTTTATTTAGGAATACATTTAAAGCACTTTCAGCATCTTTATTTAGATTATAGACTGGATGCTTATCAATGCTAGATAAAGTAGTGTTGTTTTGGTTAATATTATTAACAATACTATCCAAGTCATTACCTAAAGCTGAAATAGCGCTAGATGCATTGATATATATTTTAGCACACAAAATTTTTCTATAAAAAAAGGGATATGATTGTCATATCCCTTTAACTTTTTATTTCAAATTAGATTATAAGTTAAATGCAGCCTTCACTTTATCAGTGAAGTCTAATTTTTCCCATGTAAATAATTCAACTTCTACATCTTTTTTAGATCCATCAGGAGCAATAAATGTCTTAGTTATAGTTTCATTTGTTCTACCCATATGTCCATAAGCTGCAGTTTCTATATACATTGGTTGCCTTAATTTTAATCTAGTTTCAATTGCAGAAGGTCTCATGTCGAAAATTTCTCCAATCTTAGCAGCAATTTCACCATCTGTCATATCTACTTTTGCAGTTCCATATGTATCAATGAAAATACCCATTGGCTCAACAACTCCAATTGCATAAGAAACTTGAACTAATACTTCATCACATAATCCAGCTGCAACCATGTTCTTAGCAATATGTCTTGTAGCATATGCTGCAGATCTGTCTACTTTTGATGGATCTTTACCAGAGAATGCACCACCACCATGAGCACCTTTACCTCCGTATGTATCAACAATAATTTTTCTTCCTGTTAATCCTGTATCTCCATGAGGCCCTCCAATTACGAATTTACCTGTTGGGTTAATGTGATACTTAATATCATTATTAAATAAAGCTTGAACGCTTTCAGAGACTTGAGCTTTAACTCTTGGGATTAAGATGTTTTTAATGTCTTCTCTAATTTTAGCTAACATTGTTTCATCCTCATCAAAATCATCATGCTGAGTAGAAACCACAATAGCATCAATTCTTTGAGGTATATTGTCATCACTATATTCGATGGTAACTTGAGCTTTAGAATCGGGTCTTAGATATTTAATATCATTACCTTCTCTTCTTAAGTCAGCTAATACTTGTAATATTTTGTGAGATAAATCTAATGCTAGAGGCATGTAGTTAGCAGTTTCTTTAGTTGCATAACCAAACATCATTCCTTGGTCTCCTGCTCCTTGTTCCTCTTTAGTGTCTCTATCAACTCCTCTGTTAATGTCATCAGACTGCTCATGTATAGCAGAAAGAACTCCACAAGAGTTAGCGTCAAACATGTATTCACTCTTCGTATATCCAATTTTTGAAATTACGCCTCTAGTAATTTTCTGTACATCTAAATAAATGTTAGATTTTACTTCTCCAGCTAAAACAACTTGTCCAGTTGTAACTAATGTCTCACATGCAACTTTTGAGTCTGAGTCAAAAGCTAAAAAGTTATCAATTAATGCGTCTGAGATTTGATCAGCAACTTTATCTGGATGTCCTTCAGATACAGATTCAGATGTAAATAAATATGCCATATTATATGTCGTAAGTTTTTTTCATTTTAGAATGAACAAATATATTAAATTAGCTCAAGTATTTTAAACTTAATTTTAGTAGTTCAGTAAGTTTTTCATTTCGTTTGTAATCTGAATTAAATCAGGTAATACAGCTTTTTCTAATTCTTGGTTTAATGGGATAGCAGGTACATTTTTAGAACCGATCACTTTTATTGGTGCATCAAGGATCTGAAAATGTTTTTCACTTAACCTTCCTGCTAAACTTTCACTTAAGGAATGCGTAACCGTTTCTTCTGTCAGAATCATGCACTTATTATGTAATTTAATCCTTTCGTCGATTAGATCTTCATCCAATGGATTTAAAGACCTTAAATCAATGACTTCAACGGATGCTTTAAATGACTCACTAGCATTTTGAGCCCAATGTACACCCATTCCATAGGTTACAACTAAAATACTATTACCCATTTCTATTTCTTCGGAAGTAGCTACTTGTGCTATTCTACCTTTACCAAGTGGTATAACATAATCATCACTTGGTTCTATAGTTCTTGCTCTCTGAGATCCAGGTACTTTAGACCAGTACAATCCTTTATGTTCTAGAATTACAACTGGATTTGGATCTAAAAATGAGGCTCTTAGTAAACCTTTCATATCTGCTGCATTAGAGGGATAAACTACTTTTATCCCTTTAATCTGCATTAATACACTTTCAATACTTGAAGAATGATAAGGGCCACCACTACCATATGCACCGATTGGTACTCTAATTAATGATTGGACTGGCCATTTACCATTTGATAAATAGTTAGATCTAGATATTTCAGAAAACAACTGATTAAGTCCTGGCCAAATATAGTCTGCAAATTGAACTTCAACTATTGGTTTACAACCAGCTGCGCTCATTCCATTTGTACTTCCTATGATATATGCTTCTTGAATAGGGGTATTAAAGACTCTTTTATCACCATACTTTTTGGCTAATAATGCAGCTTCTCTAAATACACCACCTAGCTCTCCACCAACATCTTGTCCGTACAAGATTGATTCTGGATAAGTCTTCATGATGCTATCTACAGCATGCAATGCAGCATCCACCATAACAACTTCTTCACCATTAGCTGGAGCTCTTTCACCTTGTTCTTCTGTAATTGGACTATCTGCAAAAATATGGTCAAATATAGAATTAGGGTCTGGATCTTCGCTATTTAAAGCTGATTCGTATGCAGTATTTACATTGCTTACTGCTTCGTCTTTAATGTTTTGTATTTCTTCAGAGCTAATACCAAATTCTCCCAAATAGTTCTCTAATAAAGGATATGGATCTTGCTTCTGATCATCTTCCAAATCATCTCTATACCATTCCTTTCTAACACCAGATGTATGATGGCTTAACAAAGGTAATTTACCATAAAACATGACTGGCCCTTTTCTAGACCTGCAATAGCTTAATGCTTCTTCAAATTTCGAATAACAGTCTAAAAAGTCATTTCCTTCCGTCTTGATTACTTTAAGACCTTTAAATCCTTTTGCATATTCATGAGCATCCATTGCTCTGATTTCTTTTGCAGAAGCAGATATATCCCATTCATTATCCTGTACTACATAGATGATAGGGTATTGATGCAATACTGCCATTTGAAATGCTTCTGAAATCTCTCCTTCTGTTATCGCTCCGTCTCCAATAGAGCAAACTGCAACTGCACCATCTTTTTTATAAGTTTCTGATAATGCTTGATTCTCTAAATATTGTATTCCTTGTGCAACTCCAGTTGTAGGGATAATCTGCATCCCTGTAGCAGAAGACTGATGTATAATTTTAGGAAACTCTGCTCTATTTAAACTAGGATGACCGTAATAGGTTCTTCCTCCAGAAAATGGATCGTCTTTTTTGGCAAAAACCTGTAACATCACTTCTTTAATATCTAAGCCAATACCCAACAACATAGCGTCGTCTCTGTAGTAAGGAGATAAAAAGTCTGAATTATTTAATTGCATACTAACAGCTAATTGCATGGCTTCGTGGCCTCTTGCTGTAGCATGAACATATTTACTAGTTACTTGCTTATTTTCTTCATAGAGTTCCGACATGTATTTTGCCGTACTCATCAAAAGGAAGGCTCTTTTTAAAAGGCCTTGATTGATACTTTTTGAAACTTTTAAAGTAGTTTTTGTCATCTTCATTAAAGTCTTGCTCTATCTTTATTGAAGATACGATTTTTCTAGTTCAGATGAATAGGAATAGGCTGCTATTTAATGTTAAAAGAGAACATTTTTTTATCCTCAATAAACCCTTCTAATTGATCTCCAATTTCAATTTTTCCAACGCCTTCAGGAGTTCCTGTGAAAATAAGATCACCTTTCTTTAAGGTTAGAAACTGAGAAATATTCTCAATAATCTGATCAACATTAAAGATCATTAAACTGGTATTACCATCTTGTACCTTTTCTCCATTTTTGGTTAAAGAGAAGTTTAATTGATTTAAGTCGTAATCTTTTTTTGATAAGAATTTTGATGTAACGGCAGAATGATCAAATGCCTTGGCTCTTTCCCATGGTAAACCTTTGGCTTTACATTCGCTTTGGATATCTCTTGCTGTAAAGTCAATACCTAATGCAATTTCATCGTAGTATTTATTGGCAAATTTGGCTTGTATATTTTTTCCAACTTTATTAATCTTAATGATTAATTCTACCTCATAGTGGATTTCATTAGAAAATGCTGGGTGATAGAAGTCATCATTATTTCTTAGTACTGCAGAATCTGGTTTAATAAATATTAAAGGGGTGGCAGGTACTTCATTACCTAATTCCTTTGCATGTTCTAAATAATTTCTACCAATACAAACGATCTTCATAATTAGCTATTAAATTGGTTCATAGTTCTATCAATACCAATTGTCGTGTAGGCTTCAATAGATTGAATACTTTTATCAATTAATTCTGTTAATTGATTTTGTTCATCATCATTCCATTTCCCAAGAACAAAACCTACTTGACTTCCTTTTTTAAATTCATTACCAATTCCAAATCTTAGTCTAGGGTAGTTATTTTCTCCAAGTAATTCGTTAATGTTTTTAAGTCCGTTATGTCCTGCGTCACTACCTTTTTTTCTCATCCTTAAAGAACCAAGTGGTAAAGCAAGATCGTCTACTAAGACTAGAATATTTTCATTGGATAGCTTAAGTTTTTCTTTCCAGTATCTTACAGACTTACCACTTAAGTTCATATAAGTGGAAGGCTTTAATAGATAAATGCTTCTTCCTTTGTACTTAAGGTCACAGACGTCACCAAGTTTATCGGTTTTAAATGTAGATTCATACTTTTCAGCCATCTTATCTACAATGTCAAAGCCAATATTATGCCTAGTGTTTTTATACTCTGCTCCAATATTTCCTAAACCAACGATTAAATACTTCATATTACAAAAATAAAAAAAGGGGCTTATTTTTAAGCCCCTTTTTTATATTCAATATTTGATTGCTTTTTTTATTCTTCAGCTCCCTCTTCCTTCTTAACACCTCTTGCCATTTCAACAGAAACGATTGGGTTAGCTGGATCCTCAGAAAATGTAATACCTTCTAAGTTTAAATCTCTAACTCTGATAGAATCACCAATATTTAATGGCGTAGCATCAACAGTTAATTCTTCTACTAATTTCTCAGGAGTAGCTGTAGCTCTGACTTTTCTCATCTTTACTAATTGCTTACCACCTAATTTTGCTCCTTCAGAAGTTCCTTCAACTCTTACTGGAATTTCAGCTTTAACATCTTTTCCATTTGTTAATTCGATGAAATCCATGTGAATGATTTCTTCAGAAATCGGATGGAATTCAACCTTCTTAACTAATGCTTCAACTTTTTTACCGTCTACAGAGATTGCAGCTTTTCCTAATTTAGCTGTATAAACTAAATCTTTCACAGCTTTAGTTGATACTTCGATGTGTAAATTTTCTTCACCTCCGTATACTACTGCTGGAATGTTACCTTCTCTTCTTGCTAATTTGGAATACTTAGTTCCAACGCTTTCTCTTTTCTTAGCTTCAATATCAATAACTCTCATCACTCGAAAATTTTATTCTTTTTAAAATTATTTAGTTGTACTCACAAATAGAGACGAAATAGATTCGTGCTCATGTACATTTCTAATGGCTCTCGCAAAAAGTTTACCAACAGAAAGTACTTTAATTTTTGAAATATGCTCTTTTAAAGGAATTGTGTCACAAACAACTAATTCTTCTAAAACAGACTCTTCTATATTTTTATAGGCATTACCAGATAAAACAGGATGTGTGCAGAATGCTCTCACAGATTTAGCTCCGTGTTCAGTTAACATTTTTGCCGCTTTGGCTAAAGTTCCTCCGGTATCGATTAAATCATCAACCATCACAACATTCTTATCAGTAACATCTCCAATAACAGTCATTTCTGCAACCTCATTGGCCTTTTTTCTAAACTTGTCACAAATAACAAATTCACATCCAAGGTGATGAGCGTAGATTCTAGCTCTATAAGAACTTCCTACGTCTGGTGCAGCGATAACTAAATTATCAAGACCTAATTTTTTAATATAAGGCATGAATAAGTACGATGCTTCTAAATGATCGAAAGGGATATCAAAGAAACCTTGAATCTGAGAAGCATGTAAATCCATTGTCATAATTCGGTCAGCACCTGCAATAGTCAACATGTTAGCGACTAATTTAGATCCGATAGCAACTCTAGGTCTATCTTTTCTATCTTGTCTTGCATATCCGAAATATGGTATAACCGCAACGATGTAATCAGCTGAAGCACGTTTGGCCGCGTCTATAGCTAATAATAATTCCATGATGTTGTCGGTTGGAGCTGAAGTAGACTGAACAACAAATACCATAGCACCTCTTACTGATTCTTTATATTCAGTTGAAATTTCACCATCGCTAAATGTCTTTATAGATAAATCTCCTAAAGCTCTACCATAGTGCTCTGCAATAGAGTCAGCTAAGTACCTAGAAGCATTTCCAGAAAAAATCTTTACTGAAGACATGTGGCCAAATTTAAAGTCTACTTATTTGTTGTTTTTCATTTTAAGTTGCCCGACTAGGGCTCGAACCTAGACTCTTCTATACCAAAAACAGACGTGTTGCCAGTTACACCATCGGGCAATTAAAATGGATTGCAAATATACTAAATGTTTATAAAAGTGCAATAATCAGAATGTTTTTTTTTGAATTAAGCTTTAAGAATTTTTAAAACACCAGAATTAAAGCTCGTCAAGGGTTATTAGAGCTATATTAACTTGTACTTGCTCTCTTTTAAATCGAATCTTATTTATAATGCTTTTAGATAAGAAGCAAATTGAGTGTTATAACACATTAATTTCGTGTTCATTAACTAAGTAAAAATTTATATTTTTGAAGCCTTAAAATAAAATCAAACTCATGAAATTTAATTTCCTTAATAATATTGTTGGTTGGTTAGTATGCATATTTGCATGTGCCGTGTATTTGTTAACTATGGAACCAACCGTTTCATTATGGGATTGTGGAGAGTTCATCTCTTGCGTTAAAGAATTACAAGTACCTCACCCTCCAGGTGCACCAATGTTTGTGATGATTGGAAGGTTCTTTACTTTATTTGCAGCAGATGATGCAAGTGTTGCCTTAATGGTTAATGCAATGTCTGCTATCGCTAGTGGATTTGGAGTTTTGTTTTTATTCTGGACCATTACTAGATTAGCGAAAAAAGCAATTGGAAAAGCTAAAGATGAGCGCTTAGAGATGAGTGATACAGTTGCTGTTTTAGCAGCTGGTGTTGTAGGAGCTTTAGCATGTTGTTTTGCTGATAGTTACTGGTTTTCTGCTGTTGAGGGTGAAGTATATGCATTGTCCTCTTTCTTTACAGCATTAGTTTTCTGGGGAATTATGAAATGGGAAGCAGTGTCTGAAGATGAGGATGCTGATAAATGGATTGTATTTATTGCCTATATGATGGGTATCTCTATAGGTGTTCACTTATTAAATTTATTAACTATACCTGCAATGGTATTTGTTTACTTCTTTAAAAGAAGAGAAGAGTTTGATGCTTTACATGAGAAAGTAGGAATGTTTTCTAGAGATGTATTCGGATTTGGATTTGCTGCAATAGTAGGTGTATTTGCATTGTTATTTTTACAATATGGTGTTATTCCTGGTATTCCGGTATTGATGTCTAAATTTGAGTTGCTATTTGTTAATTCTTTAGGTTTAGGTTTTAATTCTGGTATTTGGGCATTGATTGTTATTCTAGTTGGAGGAGTTGTAGCAGCTATTTACTACTCACACAAGAAAGGAATGCGATTCTGGAATACGATTTCTACTGCCTTAGCAATGATCTTAATTGGATATTCTTCTTATTTCATGGTAGTGATTAGATCTAGTGCTAATCCTGGTATTGATATGAATAACCCGGAAGAGCCATTTAATCTGGTTTCATATTTATTAAGAGAACAATATGGAGAGACACCATTATTTTCTGGTCAATACTATATGGCACCTATCAAGTATAATAGTGATGGTACACCTGTAAAATCAAAAGTTAAAAAGAAATATTATCCTGCTGAAGATGGCACTTATAAAGTAAAAGCGACTAAGTGGTCTCCGGAGTATATGGATAACTATGTTGGAATATTCCCTCGTATGTGGAGCGGACAAGGAAGACATGTAAAAGAATATAGAAAGCGAGTTAATAGATATTTGGATGGTAAGTCTGAATTTGAGATCGTTGATATTATTACAGGTAAGCGTTTAGTTAACAAGTCATTCTCTAAAATGAGTGATGCAAAGTCTTACTTAGGTCAGTTGAAAGAATCGGGGCAAGCTGATAACAGAGCACAAGTATTAGACAAGCCAAGTTTTGGTGCTAATATTAGCTTCTTTATGAACTATCAGATTAACTGGATGTATTTAAGATACATGGGTTGGAACTTCATCGGAAGACAGAATGACTTGCAAGGTGGAATTGAGAATAGAAAGAATGGTAATGTTCTTTTTGGAATCAATCTCATTGACGAAGCTAGAGGTGTTATTCCACAAGCTGATCTTCCAGAACAAAGAGCAAATAATATGGGTAAGAATAAGTTCTATGGACTGCCATTCTTATTAATCATATTAGGTGCTTTATACCACTTTAGAAATAGATGGGATGATGGATTAATTGTAGGTTTACTAGTATTCTTTACTGGTATTGCTATTGTAATATTCTTAAATCAATATCCTTTCCAACCAAGAGAAAGGGATTATGCTTTTGCCGGTTCTGTTTATGCGCTCTGTATATGGGTAGGTTTTGGCGTATTAGCGATTTACGATTTCCTTAAGAATAAATTAGATGGTAAAATTGCTGCAATTGCTGCTGCTGTTGTTGGTGTATTTGCTGCGCCATATTTAATGGGATCTGAAGGGTGGGATGACCATGATAGATCTGGTAGATATGCTGCTAAAGATTATGGTGTGAATTATTTAGAGTCTTGTGCAGAGAATGCGATATTATTTACACAAGGTGATAATGATACGTACCCATTATGGTATGCACAAGAAGTAGAAGAAATAAGAACAGACGTTAGAATCGTCAACTTAAGTTTATTAGCTGTTGATTGGTATATTGATTTCTTAAGAAAGTCAATTACTGAGAAAGATAATTCTGTGCCATTTAGTATGGAACCATCTATGTATAGAGGTGAAAAGAGAGATCTAGTTACTTATTATGCAGGTAATAAATTGAGTAAGAATTTCGACATGAAGAAACACTATCCAGTTAAGTCTGTCATGAATGTAATCAAGTCTGATAAATATAAAACACAAGGAGATAGACATGTATTCCCTACAAAGAAGATGGCTATTCCTGTAGATTTTGATGCAATTAGAAAGTATAATGTAATTCCTGAAGACAAAATGCAATTAGCAGATTCAGTGATTAGATGGACTTATCCCAAGACATCTATATATAAGAATGACTTAATGACATTAGATTTAATCGCTCATATGGATTGGTCTAGACCAATTTATTTCGCTGTTTCAGTTAGTCCAGATGCATACTGTGGTTTACAAAGTTATTTCAGATTGGAAGGTCTAGCATATAGATTAACGCCAATTAGAGGTAGAGGCGGTAAATATGAGTTTGGATCTATTGACGTAGATAGAATGTACCATAACTTAATGAATAAGTTTAAGTGGGGTGAAGTTGATAGAGCAGAAAGCATGTATTTAGATGAGTCACTAATGAGAATGTGTCTTAATCTTAGAATTCAGTTTGCAAAATTAGCGACAGAATTAATTAAGTTAGGTAGAAATGAAGAAGCTATTAAAGCATTAGATAAATGTATGGTAGGATTACCGGAACATAATGTAAGATATGGAAGTGTGATGGCTCAATTTGCAGACTTGTATTTAAAGGCTGGAGCAATTGATAAAGGTGAAGCTTTAGCTAAACGTTTAGATGAGTTATATTCTGAGAAAATGGAATATTACATTCGTCATAAAGGCGATTATTCTGGAACATTCAGAAATGATTTTGAAGATGGGTTAAGAGTATTTAATTCTTTAACTGAATCAATGAAAAAGCATTCTACCGATAAAGAATATACGGCATCAATTTCCACTAAGTTTAATGACTACATTAAGCGAGGTCAAGAATATATGAGAAGATAGATATGGAAAACAGGAGAGATAGAGATCAGAATAAGTTTAGGAAGCATAATACTGCTCCTAAAAATGATAGACCAGATTCTAAGGATTTAATTATTGGTGTTAAGCCAGTAGTAGAAGCTATCGAACATGAAGTAGGTATTGAGAAAGTTTTCATGATTAAAGGTGGTGATCATTCAGATTTGGGTCAGTTAGCTGCCAAAATCAGAGAGCAGAATATACCAGTTAGTTTTGTGCCAAAGGTTAAACTAGATAAGCTTACTGTTCACACGCATCAAGGAGTAGTGGCATTAAGATCTCAAGTTAAATACCATAATGTAATAGATCTAGCTAAAGAGTATAAAGAGATCGAGAAGAATGGATTATTCTTGGCATTAGATAGAATTACAGATGTAAGAAACATTGGTGCAATATCTAGAAGTGCTGTGTGTTTTGATGTGGATGCGATTATTGTTCCTATGCAAGAAAGTGGTCAGATTAATGCAGAAGCAGTGAAATCTAGTGCTGGTGCTTTAAATCTTATCCCGGTTTGTAGAGAGAAAAGTCTATTAGTGACTTTAGAAGAATTACAAGCTTTAGATTATCAAATAGTTGTTGCCTCAGAAAAGAGTGAGCAGCATTTATCTGATCTAAAATTACAAGGACCAACCGTTATCGTAATGGGTAATGAAAGTAACGGAGTGTCTGATAAAATCATTAACGGAGCAGATCAATCATTTAAGATTGAAATGTCAGGTGTTTTTGATTCTTTGAATGTATCTGTAGCTGCAGGTGTTGCGTTATATGAAATATCGAAACAGAGATAGTTAGTTTATCTCTGTTTCAATTTTCAATTTAATATTGTCTAGCATATCCTTAGTCATTCTGTCTAAGTCAAAATCGTGTTCCCAATTCCAATCTGCTCTTGCCTTGCTGTCATCAACGGAATTTGGCCAAGAGTCAGCTAATGCTTGTCTAAAATCTGACTTGTACATAATAGTAAAGTCTGGGATGTATTTTTGAATAGAAGCTGCAATCTCTTTAGGCGTAAAGCTGATAGCTCCAACATTATAACTAGATCTAATATCAATCTGACTTATAGGCGCTTCCATTAAGCCGATTGTGGCTTTAATTGCATCTGGCATATACATCATAGGAAGAGAAGTCTCTTCAGATAAATAACATTCGTAATACCCATACTTTAAAGCATGATAATATATTTCAACAGCGTAATCTGTAGTTCCTCCCCCTGGTTCGGCTTGGTAACTTATTAATCCTGGATATCTAATACTTCTAATATCTAATTGTTCTTTTTGATGATAATACTCTACCCATCTTTCACCAGCTAATTTACTGATACCATAAATCGTGTTAGGATCCATGATAGTAGTTTGTGGCGTATTATCTAAAGGAGTAGATGGTCCAAATACTGCAATACTACTTGGCCAAAATAATTTAGAGACACCGTTGTTTTTCGAAACATCTAATACATTAATTAAACCTGTCATGTTAATGTTCCATGCTTTAACAGGTATCTTTTCTCCTGTTGCAGAAAGAATAGCTGCTAAATGATAGATCTGACTAATCTCATATTTCTGAACAATCTGAGTTAATCTAACGATATCTAATACGTCTAGGATTTCAAATATTCCTGCATTATGAACTGGCGAATTTACAGGCCTAATGTCACTTGCAATCACATTATTATTGCCGTATTTCTTTCTAAGTTCTACAGTTAAATCAGTTCCGATTTGACCACCTGCTCCAATTATTAATATTTTATCAACCTTTCGACTATTAATCATAATTCTAATTTTTAGAAATGCTAAGTTATCAAAATCTTATTTTTGCCTACAGTTTTATCCTAATAACTTTTGTATATTTACGCGTATATAGTATTGTGAGTCTGGGTTTTAAAATACTATGGACTTATTTTTCGTTACAACATTTATGAAACTAAGAATTCTAATATTAGGCCTAATTATTTTTCTAAATACAAGTTTATTTGGACAGTTTAGGAAATATTCAAATGAATTTTTGAATATAGGTGTTGGGTCAAAAGCCCTTGCTATGGGTAATGCAGTAGTAGCTAATAGTTATGATGCAACTGCCGTTTTCTGGAATCCTGCCGGAATCACTCACTTAACGGGGGATATGCAAATTGGTTTGATGCATAATCAATATTTTGCCGGAATTGCATCCTTTAATTATGGAGGGATTGTAAAACCATTAAATGATAATGGACAATATATCGGTATCTCAATGGTTAGATTGGATGTAGATATGATTCCTAATACCTTAAGGTTGATTAATCCTGATGGAAGTATCAATTATGACAATATCGAAGATTTCTCTATTTCTGATAATGCCGTGTTCTTCACTTATGCTCAAAAATCAGGTATTGAAGGCTTAAGTTTTGGGGGTAATTTTAAAGTGATTAGAAGAATGGTTTCTACTTTTGCTAATTCATGGGGATTCGGATTTGATTTAGCTGCTTACTATGAGAGAGATCACTTAAAAATTGGCGCAACATTAAGAGATGCAACATCAACGGTAAATGTTTGGTCATTTGGCTTTACACAAGAAGAAAGAGAAATATTAGAAGCTACAGGGAATATTGTTCCTACTGGTTCTTCTAAAGAGTTAACGGCACCTTCTGGTGTTGGAGGAGTTAGATATGAGTTTGTAATTAAAGAACACTTTACAATTAGTCCAGAAGTCGATTTAAAAATTGGAATGGATGGGAAACGAAATGTTTGGAAGAATTTAGGCCCATTTAGTGCCGATCCAATGTTTGGCTTACAATTAGGTTATAGAGATATTGTACATATTTGGGGAGGTTTAAATAATTATCAAGACTATCGAGATGAGAATAATGAAAAAGTGAGTAGAGTGCAACCAAACTTAGGTGTTGGTTTAAAAATAAAGTCCATCAAACTTCAATATGCAATGACTAATATGGGAGATCCTAATCAGGCATTATATTCAAATGTATTCTCTTTAGTCATTGATATCAATAAGAAATCACTGTAGTAATTTGAAAAAGCAATTTGTCATAGCAATAAGTTTATTGTTTGCAGTTATCATGCAAGGGCAAATTGATGCAAGAGCATGGTTAGACGATCAGTATACACAAGAATGGTATACCTTCGATGTTGTTGATAAGGGGATGTACAGAGTCACTTATCAGGATTTTGATACAGCTGAGATTGATATGTCACAAATCATCGCTGCTAATTTGATGTTGTATAGAAACGGTAAAGAAGTACCTATCTATACTAGTACTTCCGGATTAATGGGTGTAAATGATTTTATTGAGTTTTTTGCCTACGGCGAAGACGGAGAGTTAGATCAGTATTTATATGCAGATACCAATCATCTACCTCATAAGTATTCAGGTTTATTTCATGATACAGCTACTTATTTTTTAACTTGGGATAATAAGACTAATCATGCTAGAATAGTAGATTCAGTAAACATATTAACTAATTTACCCGCAGCAAAAAATTATTGTTTAAGAAAGAATATTGCAGCTAATAATATTTCATTTGTATCTGGAGATGAAAGAACTATCGGAAATACAAAATATGTATTATCTGATTTCGAAAGAGGAGAAGCGTTCTTTAGTAATCCTATTTACAAAACTACTTCAAATTTTAGAACCTGGACTAGAGGTTTTGTAGATGGTGCAGCTGATGTGACAATAGAATACCAGGTAGCTGGTTTAAATGATGATAAGCAGGTTAATGTAGATCATCACTTTAATTTAGCAATAGGAAATTATGAATTTGATTCTGTATTGACTGCATACGAGTATGCAACATTTACAGGAACGCTTTCTACTAGTGATTTATCAAATTCATGGACTAATATAAGTGTCACTAACCTTAATGACTTAAGTGATGATTCTAGGATTGGTTTAGGTTACTATATCCTTACTTATCCTTCAGATTTTAATGTTAGAAGTAGTGCAGCATTCGAATTTTATTTATCTAATGAAACAGGAAATCCATTCATGGAGTTCTCAGGTGTATCTCACAGAGGTCAATCGGTTTATTTGTATGATTTGACCAATAACATCAGAATGACAACCATCATAAATGATAATGGATTATTTCAGGTAAAAGCTACTCAAAACAAAATTGAAGGTGAAAGACATATGATGCTTGCGACAGAGAACGGAATGAGACGAGCTATTAATATGAAGAAGGTAGAAATAAGAAATTTTGACGATGTTGAAAATCAAGGAGACTTTATCATTATTGTTGATGATGACTTATTGCTTGAGGATCCTAAGTTTTTAGATGATTATTTAACACATAGGTCCATTAGTTTCGAAAAGCCATTAGTCATTGGTGCAGATGAGTTATTTAATGTATTTAGTTATGGTAAAAAACTACATCCTTTATCAATCGTTAATCTTGCAGATGAAATGGCAAGAGATTGGTTTTATGATGTTAAGTATTTGTTTATTATTGGTCAGGCAGTACCTTACAGTAATAGAAGCCAATATAAAACATTCTGTAAAGTTCCTTCCTTCGGTCATCATCCATCGGATATGATGTTAACTGCTAAGATTGGAAGTAGGATTCCTCAGATTCCAGTTGGAAGACTGGCAACAATAAGCTCCCAAGAAGCAAGCTATTATTTGGATAAAGTGATTGATCATGAGCATCGATTAAACGGATATCCTAATACTAAGTCCGGTAAAAGTTGGATGAAACAAGTAATACATTTAGGTGGAGGGAAAAATGAGTCTGAACAGTCAGAGTTTGCTAATAATTTAAAAGAATATGAGAACATTATTGAGACTTCCAAATATGGAGGAAACGTTCATACTTTCCTAAAGGAATCTTCAGATCCAATTCAGACGGCTTTATCTGAAACCTTCGATACCTTGGTTTCTAATGGGGTCAGCTTAATTACTTTCTTTGGTCACTCAAGTGCAAACAAACTAGAGTTTAGTATTTATAATCCAGAAAATTACGAGAACGATGGTAAGTATCCTTTAGTTATTTCTAATGGTTGTTTGTCTGGTGATATTCATAGAACAGGAAGCTCCACTGCTAAAAATTATGTTCTTTTAGACCAAAAAGGATCCATTGGATTTTTAGCATCAACTTATTATAGTTTTGCAAGTTACGATCATGTATATTCTAAGTCTTTTTATAATAGACTTTCTCAAACGCAGTATGGAGAAGCAATTGGTGATATAATGATTGGTGTTATAGAGGAGATGGTTGCAGATGATCCTAATGATGATGCAACAATATATTCTACACAGTTAATTACCTTACATGGAGACCCCTCTGTTAAGTTTAATTCTAGTAGCTTACCGGATTATGTAATTGAAGAGGATGATGTTGCATTAATTCCATCAAATATATCAATTGACAATGATACCTTTAATGTGCAGGTTATAATTACTAACCTAGGTTTAGCATTACCGGACTCATTTAATGTAAGAATAACGAGAAGGTTTCCGGATGAAAGTTCTAAAATTGTTCACAATGGTCTTTATCCATCGGTTTACTATAAGGATACTCTAAATATTACATTAGATATTGAGTCTGAAAATGCATTAGGTTATAATCAATTAACGATAGAAGTTGATCCAATTGACGGTAATATATTTGGAATGATTGATGAAATTGAAGATGAAGTGAACAACAGGATTATCAAAGATTTAATCATTTTATCTGATGATATCATACCGGTATATCCCTATGAAAATCAAATTTGCAATGATAATAACCTAGTATTAAAAGCCTCTACTGTCAATCTATTTGCTGCAGTGCAATCTTATATTATTCAATTTGATTCCGTTCCTGAGTTTAATTCTGGTTTTATGCAAGAATATACAACTTCTAGTGTTGGAGGTTTAATAGAATGGGATATTGATGATAATCTATTAGAAGATGATAAAGTTTATTTCTGGAGAAGTTCTAATGATAGTGCAGGAAATTATAATTGGTTTAACACTAGTTTTTATTATAATAAGAATGAAAAAAATGGCTGGTATCAAGGACATAGAGGGCAATATGAAAAAAATAATTTGGCAAATGTATTATTAAATACAGGATCTAACTTTGCTTTTGTAGAAGATGTAAAAGATTTAAGCCTTTTAACTTATAACCTTCTAAAAAAACCTACTGGATTTAGAGGGGGAGATGATATAGGTTGGTCTGTAAATGGAGTTAGAACTGGTGGTTCTTTAAGGTGTTTTACAGATGGTACAGGTAATTCTAATAGTGGTATTGTATTTGCTGTATTTGATAGTGCAACTTTCTTAGCTTGGAGTGTACAACAAGGGGAATATGGAAGTCTAAATTGCAGTAATGGTAGGTCATATACTACTATTAATTTTAGAGATTACGAATATAATGATGATGCAGAAGGAACAGGTGGTGCAGAAAATCAACAAAATATAGCAGCCTTTATGGATGCAATTCCGGATGGGCAATATGTACTTTCTTATTTAATTGCTGGCGAGTATACCATTCCTTCCGATTGGGAAGAAACACTTAAAACAAAATTTAGAGATGAAGGTGCTCAAGCGATCGACACATTAGGTGCTGGTTTACCTTGGGCTATGTTCTTTAAAAAAGGTGATCCAACTTATAAAGTATTAGAAAAAGTAGGCGATAGTAGTTCAGCTTTATTAAGATTAGATACTACAGTGCAAGGCGCATGGAATGCTGGTTATATGGAATCTGAAATCATTGGCCCTTCTTATGGTTGGGAAACTTTAGAGTTTGATCATTTCTCTAATGATGCAGGCATTTATGATGAATATTCAATTGATATCACCGCAATTAGTGCAGCAGGAGAAGCTTATGAGATTACTAATGCTGTTAGAAGTGATACAGATATTAGTTATATCAGTGCTAGGGATTATCCATATCTAAAGTTAAGATGGAATGTTACCGATGATTCTACTCGGTCTCCAAGACAATTAGATCATTGGAAAGTAAATTATGAGCAAGTTCCGGAATTGGCAATGGCACCTAATTATCAATTTGCATTTAATGGAGATACGCTCAGTGAAGGGGATAGTATACAATTGTCTATTCGATTAGAAAATCTTTCTAAGATAGACTTCGATAGTTTAAGAACAACTTTCTCCATCATTAATCATCAGAATCAATTAGTAAAACTTGATGAGTATTATATAGACTCCTTAAAAGGTAATGATTCTCTAACACTTCAATTCTCTTATAATACATTGGATATGAAGAATGATAATAGATTAGTTGTTTTTGCTAATCATGGTCTTGATCAATCTGAAAGTGAAAGCTTTAATAATATTGCTATAGTTCCTTTCTTTGTAAAAGAAGATAATTCTAATCCGATATTAGATGTTAGCCTTCAAGCTTAAGATTAACTGCTGACACTTTTCCATTCTCTTCTGTAGTATC
>JBELBA010000008.1:0-22856 GCA_042095635.1 Chitinophagales bacterium | reverse complement strand
TCTTCTTCTGTAACTAAACCTTGTGCAATTATTTCGGATCTAGAAATATCTTCATCCTTTTCAGCTTTAGTTGTGGGTGTAATGATAGGTTCTGGTAGTTTATCATTCTCTTTTAATCCTTCAGGAAGCACTACGCCGCATAATAATCTTTTACCTGCTTTGTATTCTCTCCATGCATGACCTGCTAAATATCCTCTTATTACCATTTCAACAGGATAGGTGGTACAATGCTTACCAATAGTAACATTAGGATCTGCAACTGCTTCAACCCAGTTAGGAACGATATCTTTTGTTGCTTCTAAAAATTTAGCAGCAATCTGATTTAAAACCTGACCTTTAAAAGGTATAGGTTCTGGTAAAACATAATCGAAAGCGGAGATTCTATCTGAAGCAACCATTACTAAATGTTTGTCTTCAATATTATATACATCTCTAACTTTTCCTGTGTAAAGACTCTTTTGGCCTTCAAAGTTGAATTTTGTTGCTTTTATAGCGTTCATGTTTCCGATTTTGAAGTACAAAATTAGTATTATATTTTGCCAATAACAACTTATATTCAACGATTTAGAGCTGATTATTGTTTCTGAAAAAAATTGTAATACAAGATGAAAACTCTTTTCTGAAATAGACGTAACAAATTAGACGCAGGTTTAAAATTAAAATGGAATGGAAGAGGCTTTAAAAGCAGAGTATGCAAATAGGGACCTATGCCTCACTTTTTAAGTGAGGCATTTTTTTAAGAATAAAGAATAAGAGGTCTTTATAAAAGTACTTTAAGACTAGAAATGAAACGAATTATTGCTGATATTAAAATTTTGAAAGGGGCGTAATAAAAAAAAGCCCCAATCAATGATTGAGGCATTAACTATCTAGTTGCATGAATCTATTTATTCATGATCTTACTTTGCTTATTGATAGATTCTGCATGGATCGCTTTGAAAAAATCATAAATGAACTTTTCAGTTAATTCATTCTTTGCTCCATATCCAATTCTATCTTCTAACATTTTTTCCCATCTTCCTGCTTGAAGAATAGTAACGTTATGATTCTTTTTGAATTTAGCGATTGCATCAACAATATCCATTCTCTTAATTACTAAGTCTAAGATATCCTTATCTAAATCATCAATGCTTTCTCTTAAGTCATCTAAATTTAAGTCTTCAGATTTTCTTTCTCTGAAAGTCAAGCTTTCCATCATCGCTTTGAATGAATCTGGTGTAACTTGCTGCTTTGCATCACTTAAAGCTTTATCTGGATTATGATGTGTTTCAACCATTAATCCATCAAAATCTAAGTCTAAAGCTTTTTGAGAAAGGGTAGGAATCAATTCTCTTGTACCTCCAATATGAGAAGGATCAACAATAATTTGAATACCTGGAATTCTTCTTTTTAATTCAATTGGAATATCCCATTTTGGAATATTTCTATATTGACTATTTCCACTTGCGGAGAAACCTCTATGGATAGCCATAATTTTGTCAATACCAACAGCATTTAACCTTTCAATAGCTCCCATCCATAACTCTAAGTCTGGATTAATTGGGTTTTTTACCATCACAGGGATATCTACACCTTTTAAAGCATCTGCAATTTCTTGCACGGCAAATGGGTTAACCGTTGTTCTTGCTCCTAACCATAGGATATCAATATCTTCTTTTAAAGCAGCTTCTACATGCAATGCATTAGCAACTTCAGTTGCAACAGGTAAATTAAAAGCATTCCCTGCATCTTTTAGCCAAGATAAAGCAGGAACACCAATTCCTTCAAATGAGTTAGGTCTCGTTCTTGGCTTCCAAATACCACCTCTAAGAATGTCAATATTATTACCAGCAGCTAATTGTTTTGCAATCTCATGGATCTGTTCTTCATTCTCTACAGAACAAGGTCCTGCGATTGTTGTATGCTTCTTCACTAGCTTTTCTAGTGGATTAGTCTGCAATTTCATTTCTGTTGTATTTCCCATTTTATTAAAAAGTTTAGTCCAAAAAAAAAGCCCCCAAACGGAGGCTTTATCTACATATATAAATTCCTCCTTTTATGCTTTCGCACTGAAGTAAAAGAAAAAATATGTAAATAAAGTGTTTTTCATGTGTTGTAAACTTACGTCTTTTGATTCCGAAATGCAAAATATTTAGTGAATATTGCTACTTTTGAGCCTACAAAAAGTTAAACAATAGCAAATGCAGATTATAGCCTCATTAGGTTTATTAGTTACTTTCTTGGCTTGGTATGTTTATCATGCATACATTAAGAGAGATATGAAAGATCATTTTAATAATCTATTTGCTGGCCTATTTTTTTTGGCGATTTGGTTTGCAATGTATGTTTTAATATTTCAAGAAGTAGGATAATGAAGGTTTTAATAATAGGATGTGGTAACATGGGGTTCACCTATGCAGAGAGTTTTTTAAAATCTCATATTCTTACCAAAGATGATTTTCTAATTCTTCAAAGAAGCGAGGATAGAAGAAACTTCTTGTTAAATCAGGGGTTTAATCATGTACATGCAGAAGCAGGCAGCTTTATTAGTGAAGGTGATATAGTCATTATAGCAGTTAAACCTCAAGATTGGCCAAGTCTTGCTTCAACGATTAAACCATTTGTAGAAGAAGATCAATTATTCATATCTATCATGGCTGGTATTGAATTAAGTTCGATTCAATCGGATTTAGGGGTAAAGAAAGTGATTAGAGCAATGCCTAATTTACCATCGCAAATAGGAGTAGGTATGACTACTTATACTTCTGCTGATGAGGTTACAAGAGGGGAGTTAATGTTTGCGCAAAACATGTTAGGTTCTACTGGTCAGGCCATGTACTTGAAGGAAGAAAGGATGATCGATGCATCTACTGCAGTATCTGGTTCTGGTCCTGCTTATATTTTCTATTTTATGAAAGCTATGATAGAAGGTGCTATTGATTTAGGATTTACGCAAAGTGAAGCTGAGCAATTGGTAAAGCAAACATTTAGAGGATCTGTACAACTTCAAAATAGATCTGAAATATCGATGCAAGAATGGATGGATAAAGTAGCCTCTAAAGGAGGGACTACAGAAGCTGCATTAAATTCATTTGGTATTAAGGTAGAAGGCGAAATTAAAGCAGGTGTAAAAGCTGCCTTTAATAGAGCGATTGAGTTAAGTAAGCGATAAAACTACTGCTCTTCTTCTTTGTCCTCGTACCCATCAAAAGCTTCAATAATTCTTGCCACCAATGGATGTCTAATTACATCAGAGTTATTTAAGTTAACTGTTTCTACACCTTCAACTTGCTTTAAGAAGTGTATACATTTATTTAGTCCAGATTGATGTTTTCTTGGTAAATCGATTTGACTTAAATCTCCAGTTATAATACATCTAGAAGAAACACCAATTCTAGTTAAGAACATTTTTAATTGCGCATAAGTAGCGTTCTGTCCTTCATCTAAGATGATAAACGCTTTATCTAATGTTCTACCTCTCATAAAAGCTAATGGAGCAATTTCAATCACTCTATCCTCTATATATCTCTGTGTTCTCTCTGGGCCAAACATATCATCCAAAGCATCATAAAGTGGTCTTAAGAATGGATCTACTTTTTCTTTAAGATCTCCCGGTAAGAAACCTAAAGATTCTCCAGCTTCTACTGCTGGTCTAGTTAAAATGATCTTTTTAACTAACTTTTTCTTTAATGCTCTTGCTGCCAATGCAACTGCTGTATAAGTTTTACCTGTTCCGGCAGGACCAATGGCCATAACAAGATCACTTTTTTCTGATGCCATAACCAACTTCTTTTGATTAGGTGTTCTGGCTTTAATGTCCTGTCCATCTTTAGATTTTACAATAACTTCAGATCCAGACCCTGCTTTGCCTTTTGGCTTTAAATCATCCATCATTAAGCCAATAACCATATGCTCTGTTAGCTCACCGTATTTCTCTAAATGGAATTTTAATGTTTCAACTTTATAAGCAAAATCTTCTAACAAAGCTTCATTACCTTTAGCTTTAATCTTATTACCTCTAACTGTAATATTAAGGTCATTGAACATTTTCTTCAAGAACTTTAAATGCTCTTCATCCTGACCAAATAAATCAACAATGCTAATGTCTTCTAATACTATCTCTAAGGCTTTCAAAATGATTATTTTATAAATGAAGTGTTTGAAAAATTTGATGTAAATTTAAGAAATTTTTTTAGGCAATAATGGCAACCATCACATTAACTACAGATCTAGGGCATAAAGACTTTTATGTTGCAGCGGTGAAAGCTAAGTTGATTGAATCTATGGATCAATCTAGGATTATAGATATTAGTCATAATATCGAGCCCTTTAATATCATCCAGGGCGCATACATGTTGTCTAATGTTTATCACGAGTTTCCAGAAGGAACTATTCATTTAGTAGGTATTGACACTTCATTACCTACTAAGCGACATATTATATTAAAACAGAATGGACATTTCTTTATTGGGCCAGATAATGGTGTATTCTCATTAATGTTTAAAGGAGAATATGACGAATTACATGAAATGATTATTGAAAGTGATAGTTCTTCCATGTTTACTTTTCCATTGAAAGAGTTATATGTTAAGCTGGCTGTATTTATTGCAACTGGCGGAGATTTAACTGGTATTTGTGAAAAGACCGATGCAATTTCAGAGAAGCTGGCTGTTCAGCCTATCCGACGTGGAAATATGATACAAGGAAGTATTATTCATATAGACTATTATGGTAATGCAATTGTGAATGTAACAAGAGATTTATTTACTGAAGTTGGAAATGGTTTTAACTTTCAGATCCATTATAGAAGAAAGGAGCATATAGATTATATCTGTACAGATTACTCAGATGTGCCAGAAGGAGAAATACTAGCAATTTTTGGAGACACAGGATATTTAGAGATTGCAATTAATAAAGATAGATCTTCAGATCTATTAGGTCTAAAAATAGGCGCTCAAGTTCAAATTGAATTCTTATGATTAGTAGGATAGTTAAACTGAGATTTAATCCAGGAAAAGGAGATTTTTTCTTTGATGCGTTTAATGATGTAAAAGAAAAAATAAGAGGTTTCGAAGGGAATTGTTATTTAGAAGCAATGAGAGATATTCATAACCCTGATATTGTATTTACATACTCTAAATGGGAATCTGAAGAAGCTTTAAATAAATATAGAAAGTCAGATGTATTTGGTGCAGTTTGGCCATTATTAAAATCTGAATTTGCAGGAAAGCCAGAAGCTTGGAGTGTAGATTCTTTATTTCAATTGAAATAGATGAAAAATAGTCTAATTTTATTTCTAATATCAATATCTAGTATAGTGCTAGCTCAAGAAATGTATGTGTTTCAGCAATACAATTCTAATTTTACGGTAAGTTTAGGAGAAGATGTAGGTAGTTATGTTAGAGCCGGACAACAAATGTTATTTGAAGATTCGAAGTCTAACAGATTTGAATGTGTAAGATTAGGGAAGGTTATTAATTATAAAACAGATTTAGAGTCTGGAAGCTATAAAACGGTTGGTCTACATAGTGTTGTTTATGAAAGTAATAAGCATAGTATATACATAGATAAAGAAGGAGATCATTACATCCTTTCTTGTGGAGATGCATCAACTATTGTTTCTAAAGTGGGCTCATCTTATGTTGTAGAGCTTGTTCCGGGTATTACCGAAGAAATCGTTTATAAGTTTGGAATTGTTTTAGTCTATCATTTACTAGACGGAACTTAGTCTACAAATATTCTGTCTTCACCTTTAAATTCTGGAGATTGAATAGATATCACCTTAAGTGCTTGTTCAGATTTAACTTCTAATACAGAATGCACTGTATTCATTGGAATAAATATGAAATCACCTTTTCTAATATTGAGTGTATCCATTCCATTTACCATAACTGCTTCTCCATCTAATACATATATACTTTCTGTATGAAAAAGATGCTTGTGTGCTTTTACATCTTGTTTTGCCCATATCACAAATGCAGTTGCTAAAGAATCAGAATAAAGTTTTTCTACATGAATGTTTTCAAAATCTTCTGGTGCAGTTAAAGCATTCAAACCACTATTGTCATTAGAACCTTCATTATGGTTGCATGCAGCAGAATGTACATGTTGATCGTGGTCATGATCCTTATTATGATTTGAACATGAAACGCCAAGAACTAAAACAACAATTGATAAAGTATTGATTAAGAAAGTATTCATGTGATATTTTTTTGATAAAAGTATGTAATTATCTTGTAGAATTGCATTTATAGCCGTAATTTTGTGCCAAATTTAACAGTAAAATAAATTTGTATAATGGCAAAATCAGGTAAAATCACACAAGTTATCGGACCAGTAGTAGACGTTAGTTTCGAAGGTTCTGCTCTTCCAGATATCTTAAACTCTTTATCAATCAAAAAAGAGAATGGACAAGATCTAATTTTAGAGTGTCAACAACACTTAGGAGAAAACAGAGTTAGAGCTATCGCAATGGACTCTTCTGAAGGACTAGTTAGAGGAATGGAAGTAATAGATAATGGTTCTCCTATTAAAATGCCTGTTGGTGAGCACATTAAAGGTAGATTATTCAACGTTGTTGGTGAGGCTATTGATGGAATTGGAGATGTATCTATGGAAAATGGATATGCAATTCATAGAGATGCGCCTAAGTTTGAAGACTTATCTACTGATACAGAGATTTTATTCACAGGAATTAAAGTAATTGACTTGTTAGAGCCATATCCAAAAGGTGGTAAAATTGGTTTATTCGGTGGTGCCGGCGTAGGTAAGACTGTATTAATCATGGAGTTGATTAACAACATCGCAAAAGGATATGCTGGTTTATCCGTATTTGCTGGAGTTGGTGAAAGAACAAGAGAAGGAAACGATTTGTTAAGAGAGATGATCGAAGCAAACGTTATCAAATATGGTGAAGCTTTCGTTGAAGAGATGGAGAAAGGAAACTGGGATCTATCTAAAGTGGACCAAGAAGAATTAGTGAAGTCTCAAGCAACATTGGTATTCGGTCAAATGAACGAACCTCCAGGTGCAAGAGCAAGAGTAGCATTATCTGGATTAACAGTTGCTGAGTATTTCAGAGACGGTGGTGATGATCCTGAAGCTGGAGGTAAAGATATCTTATTCTTTATCGATAACATTTTCAGATTTACTCAAGCTGGTTCTGAGGTATCTGCACTATTAGGAAGGATGCCATCAGCGGTAGGTTACCAACCTACATTAGCAACAGAGATGGGATTAATGCAAGAAAGAATTACTTCTACTAAGAAAGGTTCTATTACTTCAGTACAAGCGGTATACGTACCAGCGGATGATTTAACAGATCCAGCACCAGCAACAACTTTCGCTCACTTAGATGCTACTACAGTATTAAACAGAAAGATTGCTGAGTTAGGAATTTATCCTGCAGTAGATCCTTTAGATTCTACTTCAAGAATCTTAACACCAGAGATTGTTGGTGAGAAGCATTATAACATGGCTCAAGAAATCAAGTTATTATTACAAAGATATAATGAGCTACAAGATATCATCGCTATCTTAGGTATGGACGAATTATCAGAAGAAGATAGAACGGTTGTACACAGAGCGAGAAGAGTACAAAGATTCTTATCACAGCCTTTCCACGTTGCAGAGCAATTTACTGGTTTAAAAGGTGTGCTAGTGCCAATAGAAGATACGATCAAAGGATTCGAAATGATTCTTTCTGGTGAAGTTGATGAGTATCCTGAGGCTGCTTTTAACTTAGTGGGTAACATTGAGGAAGCAATCGAAAAAGGTAAAGAAATCTTAGCTGCATCTAAATAAGAAAGAAATGAATTTAGAAATACTAACACCGGAGAAGAAGTTATATGATGGAGATGCAGAATCTGTAAAGTTTCCAGGTTCAGCAGGTGCGTTTGAAGTTTTAAACAATCACGCCCCTATTATCTCTGCTTTAGACAAAGGTACTATCAAAGTAAAGAATGGTAAAGAAGAAGCATCTTTTACAATCAGTGGTGGATTTGTTGAAGTGCTCAATAACAAGCTTTCAGCAATGGTGGAAGAATAGATTATTCAAAACTAATTAACAAAAGGCTCCGATTTATCGGAGCCTTTTTTATTTTTACTAAGTGCGTTCACTCATACATATACTTAAGTTCCTTATTTACCATGTAGTTATACTACTTGGAATTTATGGACTTTGTAGGTTTTGTTTTTTAATGTATCATTTTGATTTCGATCAAATCGATATTGACACTTTTACTAACCTGTTCTTATATGGAATGATTCCTGATATCAGTGCAATCATTTATACCAATATATTATTTATTCTAGGATCACTATTTTTTACTAATAAAAGCAATTGGTTAAAGTTAGTGTATGTAGTGGTTAATAGCGCTATGGTATTTATCATGTTGGCAGATATTCCCTTTTATGAATACACTAACCAAAGACTAAGCATATCATTCTTAAATATTAATACAGAGTTCTCGAGTAACGTACTAAGATATATCTGGGACCATAAAGGATTATTAGTAATATGGTTGTTTTTATGTTACTTCATTTATAAATCCTTCTCTAATCCTAAAATAAAGGTTTCTTTTTTAGGGAGGTTGATTAGTATTATTGTTGTAATTGCTTTGTCAGTGATTGGCGCAAGAGGTGGGTTGGGATTAAAACCGATTACACCATATAATGCAAATGATTATGTGGATGGACAGTTTGTAGATGCTTGGAATAATAGCATACAGACTATTATTTATAGTTTGGAGCATAAGGAATTAGAAACACTTGAATTCTATACTGAAGATCGACTTGCAGAACTTTATAACCCTATTCAAATTATAGATTCGAGTCAGTTTAAGTTTAGGCATGTGGTCTTAATCGTATTAGAATCTTTTGGAGCGGAGCATATTGGTTATTATCATAAAGCAAAGACATCATTAACGCCTTGTTTAGATTCTATTATGGAACAATCCTTTGTATTTACTAATGCTTATGCAAATGGCAGAACATCGGTACAAGGAATCACGGCTTTATTAGGAGGTTTGCCACATCTTAGTGTTGATCCTTTTATTTCAAGTATTTATCATACTAATGATTTAAATGGACTAGGAGATTTACTAAGTGATCATCAAATAACATCGAGTTTTTATCATGGTGCTGCTAATGGTAGTATGAACTTTAATTTGTTTTGTGAAGCTATTGGGATCGATCATTATTATGGAATGAATGAATATCCAAATTCTGAACATTATGATGGAAATTGGGGAATATATGATGAGCCTTATTTACAGTATTGTGCAGATTTGATCATGCAAAATGAACATAGATCTTTTAGTACCATTTTTACTTTGTCATCTCATGATCCATATCAGATTCCAGCTACATTCTTTCCACCTATCGAAGATGTAAAGCATCCAATCCAAAAATCAATTCAATATACAGATCATGCCTTAGGACAGTTTTTTAAAACTATAAAAGATTGGAAGGATTTCGATAGTACAGCTTTTATTATAACTGCAGATCACGCTTCTATACATTTAGATAAGGCATATCATAACCCTTTAGGGAAATATAAAATACCTATGTTATTGTATGCGCCATCCATTAATAAGGACTTATTGAATGGTATAAGTCTTAAAGCAGTGGTTCAACAAACTCAAATCCCACTTTCTATTCAGTATTTATTTGGAATCAATCAAGTTGAAAGTTTTGCTTTTGGTGGTTTACCTATAGCAGACCAAAGTGCATTTAGATGGCATAAAGGCAAGATTTATTATACTGAAAATATTGGTAGTGAAGAGTATACCTTGGTTTACAATGGGGATCAATCCACTTTTTATAATACTTTTAATGATCCAACTTTAAAAGATGATCTTGGCTTAGAAAGTAAACTAGCTAAAAAAATGGAGGATAAAATAAAAGCTATTCTTCAACAATACAATAACAGAATGATCAATAATAGATTAAGACCAGATAATGAATTATAAAATAATAGTAAACCCAATTGCTGGTTATGGTCAGTCTTTAAGTGTTGCCGAACAAATTTTTGAATGGTACAAAGAGGAAGTTGCTCTAGAATTAATACCTACTGCACAAGACAAAAGTATAGCAGATATCATTGGTGAAGTGAATGCTGATGATGTTATAGTGGCTATGGGTGGTGATGGAACAATTAACATGGTTGGTAGATACTGTTATGAGCATCAATTGAGGATGGGAATTATACCCACCGGATCAGGAAATGGATTAGCAAGACATCTAGAGTTATCATTAACGCCTTTCATTGCTTTTAGAAATATAATTGATGGTAAAGATAGTATAATTGATATAGCAAAATGGGATAAAGAATTTTTCTTTAATGTAGCGGGGATTGGTTTTGATGGCTATGTTGCTCATTTATTTAATGCTTCAAAGCAAAGAGGATTCGGAACTTATGTTAGAGCTATACTTAAAGCTATTAGAAGTTTTGAAAAAGGTTATTATGAACTTGAAATAGATGGAAAAGTGATTAATACTGATGCCGTATTAATTTCATTTGCTAATTCTAGTCAATATGGTAATGATACTTATATTGCTCCAGGTGCAAAATTAGGTGATGGCTTATTAGATATCGTTGTTGTAAAAAAGATTAATTGGTGGAATGTATTCCGTTTAGGAATGATGATTAAATCTAAAAAATTGGAACGAGCTAAATCCGTATCTTTTTATAAAGGAAAAAGGATAATTATTAATAAATTTGATAGTAGCTATGCACATATAGATGGAGAGCCTTTAAAAGCTGAAAATTCTATAGCTATTACAGTTATTCCTAAAGCATTAAGAATTATAAAATAATCTATATGAAAAATTTATTCTCAATATTAATCATCACGTTACTTTCTATTACAGCCTTCGGACAAGAAAAAGTTTCAGCTTTCGAGTTGTCAGGTGCAGAGTTTAAGTTTGATGTCGAAACCTATGACTTCGGAGATTTATTCGAAGGGTCTAAAGTAAGTCATGAATTTAACTTTACTAATGTAGGAGATCAAGAGCTTAATGTTTACAAGGTGCAATCTGATTGTGATTGTATAGAGGTAGAATGGACAAAAGATCCTATTAACCCTGAAGGTGCAGGTACAATCAAAGTAACTTTTGATTCTACTGAAAAAATTGGTGCATTCTATAAGAGTATCGAAATCTTATCTGATGCTAAAGCAACGACTAAGATTATCAGAATTAAAGGAAATATAAAAGAGGACTTCTTTAAAGACAAATAGTATGTTTAAGGGACTTTCATTAATTATCACATTATTATCAATTCTTTCTGGCTTTGCAGACGTTGCAAATGCACAATTAAAAGAGATCATTTTATATCAAGGTGTAGTTGAATTTCATCAAAAAGCTACAATATATGTAAGTGAGGGTAGAAATGTAATTACGATTAATGAACTACCAGAAAGTATTATTTCAAATACTTTAAATATATCTTCAACTTCAAGCGTATTTATTAGTTCTTATGAGCATCAAAGTTTAACAGCTTCAAGCTCTAAATGGAAGTTTACAATTAAATCATTAGAAGATTCTTTAGCTGATGTACTTCTTAATCTTAAACAATTGAATGCAGATAAAGATGTGTATCTAGAAGAATGGAATTTAATAACAAAGAACAATACAAGAATAGGCGCTGATGGAGGACTTGATGGAGTAGACTTAGAAGAAGCAGCAGATTTCTATAGAAGAAGACTTGGAGAAATTAAAGACCAAATGTTGCAAATAGAAAGAGGTCTTGCATTAAGGAATAATTTGAAGAATCGATTAAAAAAGAAGATCACTAAATTAAATAATGATCAAAAGAGAATTGGATTATTAGAGGTAGTTATTAATTCTGCTAAGAATCAAGAAATTGACTTAAACATACAGTTTTTAACTAAGAAAGCAGGTTGGGCACCAAGTTATAAGATAGATTATTCTAGTGCTAACGAATCTCTATCGATGGAATATAATGGTCTAGTAACTAATAATACAGGGATTGATTGGGAAGGCGTAAAACTGACTTTAGTAACGGGATTACCAAAAGCAGATCTAGAAGAACCAGCATTATTTCCTTATAAATTGCATACACTGAAGGTAAATAATTACAAGCAGCAGTCTCAAAAGATGGATGAAAATAATGAGATTCAGAGTGTTGCATATAAAAAAACATTAGTGACGAGTAATAGTGCAAGATATGATAACGTAATACCAGATGTTAAATATGAAGAATCTGGAGCTTGGGTTGCATTTAATTTAGAGGATCCACAATTTATTCCTAGTGATCAAAAAGAGTATATTATTCCTATTAATGAGGTAGCATTGAATGCTGAATATCATTATTTATGTATCCCTAAATTAGAAACAGAAGCTTATCATATGGCTAAAGTTACAGACTGGGAAGAGTTAAGATTATTAAATGGAAGAGCTAATGTCTATAATGATAATAAGTATGTAGGTAACATCATCATTGATCCATATACTGTTGAGGATTATATCCAAATTCCATTAGGTACAGATGGAAGAATAATGGTTTCTAGAGAAGTTAATAAAGCTTATACTTCTACAAAGAGTATGGGTGCTAATGTAAAGAAATCATTTGCTTATAATATTAAAGTACAGAACAATAGGTTAGATGCTATTAACGTCGTTATTCATGATCAGATTCCAGTTTCTACCAATAATCAAATACATGTAGAATTAGATGAGAAAACAGATGGTATTCATCAGTTAGATGAAGGACTAATTATCTGGAATAAAATTATCGAAACAAGCAAGAACGCAGTTGTTAATATTCAATACAGTGTAAAGTATCCAAAAGACCTTAGAATTAATTTATAGTCTAGGTTAAATAAGTACTTAAACGTATTACAAAAAAATCTAATTTGTGTATCTTTAAATCATTGGATTTAGATACGCCAATGGACTTAGGTACGCCAATTTATAGTATAAAAGTTTACCAAACCAATTAAACAACTAAATTAAAGAAAGGACGATTATGGAAGCAGTATCAACTAAAACAACACCTAAATTAAAAATCAATTACGATTTATTAGATAGAAGTGCTGAATTCTTAAGAGCAATTAATCATCCATTAAGACAAAGAATTCTTGAGTTAATTGAAACTGAGGATAAAGTTAATGTAACTAAGATCTATATTTCATTGAGATTAGAGCAATCAGTTGCCTCTCAGCATTTATCAATATTAAGAAAATCTGGTTTTGTTTTAACACATAGAGAAGGTAAATACATTTATTACTCTATCAACAAAGAAAGAATTGATCAAGCTAATCTATTAATTGAAGCTTTGAACAACTAAAATATTATCCCTGAGCATTAAGTTAAAGAGGTCATGCATTTTTGCATGTCCTCTTTTTTTTTATGTAATTTTGACTGCTATGGCAGAGTTAATTAGAACAGAAGAGTATCCAATATATATTGGAAATGATAGTTTAGAGGCATTAAGTGCTTACTTTAAACTCAATACTTTTAGTTCTTGTTTTATACTGTTAGATGAACACACAGCCAAGTATTGTTTACCTATTTTATTAGATCAAGTTCCATTTTTGGCAGCAGCAAAAGTGATTGTTATTAATAGTGGAGAAATAAATAAAACATTAGCAACTTGCACACATATTTGGGAAGAATTAACTGCTGGTGGTGCAGGAAGAAAATCTATTCTAGTTAATCTGGGTGGAGGGGTAATTACTGATATGGGTGGTTTTGCAGCTAAAACCTATAAACGAGGAATACATTTTGTAAATGTTCCTACTACTTTATTGTCTCAAGTAGATGCTTCTATTGGTGGTAAATTAGGTGTCGATTTTAATGGTTTTAAAAATCATATTGGTCTCTTTGGTTATCCTAATATCATTTGTATTAATGCAGCGTTTTTAAAGTCATTACCTTCCAGAGAAATAAAATCTGGTTTTGCTGAAGTTATTAAGCATGCATTAATTCAGGATAAAATTTATTGGGAAGCTATTCAATCTATTACAGATGTATCAGAGATGGAATGGAATTCTTGCATCACGAGATCTGTTGGTGTAAAGAAAAAAGTTGTAGATCAGGACCCATTTGAAAATGGTATAAGAAAGGCATTAAACTTTGGCCATACTTTAGGTCATGCTTTTGAAACCTATCTTCTTAATACTGAACAGCATTTATTGCATGGTGAAGCAGTGGCATTGGGTATGATTATAGAAGCTTATTTATCTAATAAAAAAGGATTATTAAGTGATTCAGATCTTCAATCTATTGTTAGTTTTATCATTCAGATATATGGTAAAGCCAATATTGAAGGCTATGATTGGAATCAGTTATTGGCTTGCATGGGGCAAGACAAAAAGAATGTCTCTAATAAAATTTCATTTACATTATTAAATGGGATTGGAGATGTTGTTATTGACCAACACTTTGAAACAGCAGCTATTTTAGAGGCAGTAGAATACTATCAATCGCTTTGATTTGAAATATATAATTAAGAAAAATAACAAAAACCTTATTGGTGAGATTAACTTAGAGCGATCTAAGTCGATTTCTAATAGAGTACTAATTATTAATGCATTATGCAATCAAGACATTCCTATTACAGGATTATCAAGTTCTGATGATACTAATACAATGGCTCAATTACTAAGTGCTACCTCTACAATTTTAGATGTTGGAGCTGCAGGTACAACAATGCGTTTTTTAACTGCATTAAAAGCAAGTCAAGAAGGAACTTCTTGCATCTTAACAGGTTCTGATAGAATGAAGCAAAGACCTATTAAGGTTTTAGTGGATGCACTAAGATCTATTGGTGCCCAGATTGATTATTTAGAAAAAGATGGCTATCCTCCGATTAAAATTACTGGACAAGCGCTCAATGTTTCACATATAAAGATAGATGGCGGAACAAGTAGTCAGTATATAACTGCCTTATTATTAATTGCTCCGAGTTTAGCTAATGGAATGAAATTAGAGATTGAAGGGAATCTAGTCTCAAAACCTTATGTTCAAATGACATTAGATATCATGTCTTATTTTGGTATCGATCATGTTTGGGATAGTAATATTATTACCATAGCAAAGCAGGCATATATATCTAAATCTTATGAAGTAGAAGCCGATTGGAGTGCTGCATCTTATTGGTATTTAATGGCAGGTCTTTCAGATCATGTTGATCTTAAGATTAATGGATTAACTCAACCTTCTCTGCAAGGAGATAGTATACTTAATCAATGGTTTACTTCCTTTGGTGTTAAGGCCAATTTTGAAGGGAATAGTGTGCAATTATCCAAGGATGCAGATTTAACTATTAAAGGCTTGGATTTAGACTTTATTCTTTGTCCAGATATCGCTCAGTCATTTGCATGTCTTTATGCAGGACTTGGCTTGTCTGGTAAATTTAAAGGTTTACAGACGCTAAGAATAAAGGAAACGGACAGAACATTAGCATTAAAGCAAGAGTTAATCAAGCATGATTATAATATAGATATTAATAGCGATGAAGAAATAAGTTTGAATGGTGCTTTAAGTGAAAGCAATATTGCCATTGATACCTACGAAGATCACAGGATGGCGATGTCTTTTGCTCCTTTGGCTATTACGTTAGGAAGCATTGAGATTAATGAACCTATGGTAGTTACTAAGTCATATCCAGCATACTGGGAAGATCTTAAGTCTGTTGGATTTGACATTGAAGAAGTGTAATTATTTCTCTAATAAAGTACTATCTGAAGGCGTACTTTCAGGACTTAATTGAGTAGGATCCACTTTATATCTCCCAGGTTTAGATAAGTCCTCAAATGTGATGGGTTTATATTGCATCATCCAAGCGAAGTTAGGAAAGTTAATCGTTTTTGGATTGATGGTATTCATTGGTAAAAAGGTCGCTTTAGGTTCTTCAATAAATACTACTTGATTGATATTGTTGTTTTTAAATCGGACAGCAATAGAAGCACTTTCACCTTTATTTGCTCCTACAAATCTTTTTACATTATCAGTAATAAAGTAGATGCTTTCTGCATTTCCGTTTACCATTAAGTTTCTAAGTGTATCTTCATGAAAGTAACCAGTTATTTTATCACCTACGATTTGATTGTAGAAGTACTCTTCCAGAACTATCCCTCCAATAGCTGTATTATTAAAGACATATAATCGATGAATTTTTTGATTCTTAATTTGGATATGTAGGCTATCTCCATTCATTTGAGTAGAATCCGTCCAAAGGTATGGTGCAGTATAAAATCTAAAAGTAGAATCATACATTAAATAAAGCATAGAGTCTGCAATCCCAGACATGCTTTTATGTAAGATTTTTACATCATAATGTGCTCTTATGGCTTTAGTATGTATGGTATCTGCATGGATAGAATCTAGATAAAAAATACTATCATAAGTCATAGAATCCATACTATGTATGAAGGTGTCAATCTTTTCTAATTGATAGATAGAATCATATTCAATCACAAAAGTTTCAAAAGCATACATTGTATCAGCATACATATAAAAGGTATCATTGTCCATTACATTTTCAAAAATGGCATTGTCACTGATTAGTGTAGTACTATTCTTTTTATCATAGTCTAAGTTCTGTCCATAAATAATTCTAGTCTGAGAACTATCTTTCCAGATTACATCTTTTCTAGCATATCCTGTACCTAAACTGTCATTGAATAATAAGGTATCTGCATTTATATAATGTTCGGTAGTTTGTACCCAAGCATCTTTTTCTAAATATAAGATATTCTGTTGAGGGATGTGATATCCACTATTGCCAAACCCAGTCATGCTATCTGTCTGGATAGAAGTTGGACCATTAAAGTAACTTGTCTTCTTTTTGTAATAGTAATTGATAGTATCACCAACAATTACATAATCATCTCCTTTAATTTTGGCTTCTTCTATAAAGGAAGCATATTGATATTTTTCATAATAGTAACCTTGCTTACTGAAGAGATTAAAGTCTGGATGAGTTAAATATCCAGGTGTAGGGTAGTAGGCATATTTTTCACCGATATAATAGAAGAGTTTGTCTGTTTTTAAAAGGATCTCTTTATTATCAATAATAACATTGCCATCCAGCTCTGCCACTTTTTTACCTTTATCGTAATATAAATAGTCAGAGTAAATAGTCAGTGAATCAGCCTTCTTAATTTTAACATTACTAAATGCTTCAAAATCAGAACTGTCTTCATAAAGATAAGCTGAATCACAAATCAATAATACATCATTATCTTGTAATGCGACTCTTCCAATAAGTTTTTTGATTTTTCCTCTAGTAGAATCTTCTCCAAATTCTAATAAATCAGCATTTAGGATTTCAATTGTAGATTTATCTTGGGCAAATAATAGGGATTGAAATGCTAAAAAGAAAAGCAGTAATAGCCTTTTCATTTTACTTATTCTTATTATTCATAGACTTCTTCTTCTTCTTCTTACCGTTTCCGAACTTAATTCTCAATTCAGGTTTAGCTAAGAATGTATCAAGGCTTGCTGCAGAGTTATTTAATCTGATGTAAAGGCTATCATCATTAAACAATTTACCAATATTTCCTTCACCTCTTTCAATTTTTTCTGCAATTTTTGAGAAGGCAGCTAAGGCTTTAGCAGCTTCATCTATTGCTTTAGTCAAATCAGCACTTTGTAATGAGTCCGAAATTACAGCGGAGTTTTTTAATAACTCTTCAATGGCTGCATTGTTATCATCTAAGTTTTTGATAATGGAATGAATACTAAATAAGGTCTCATGAAACAGATCTGCCTCTTGTCCAATTAAAGTATCTACCTGAATAGCAGAATTAGATATTCTTTCTAAAGTTGATTTAACACTTGAAATAGACTGATTAATATTTTCTCTATTTAGGACAAGAATAACTTCAGTAGCCTTAATCATAGTATCAAGACTAGACATTAATTCCTCTGCTTTTACTTTTAAAGGACCTATTGTTCTTTCTACGCCATCAGCAATACTTTCTGCTTTTTTACCAGTTAACATATCACCAGATACATGATATTGTTCATTTTTAGCAAGAATTAATTCAACGATTTTTGTTCCTAATAAATCTCCTGAAGCAATTTTAGCAACAGAACCCAATGGTATTTGATGTTCTGATTTAACTTCTAACCTAACTCTTATTTTATTACTTGCTGTATTGGCATTAAGTTCTTTTACTTTTCCAACTGTTAAACCCTTATAGGTCACCATTGAACTGCTAGTTAGACCTTCTACATTTTCATACTCTGCATAAAAAGTTTGGTTGTTACCAAATATCTCATTGCCTTTTAGAATATTGTATCCTAGAATCAATAAAACCATAGCTATACTCGCTAAGGTACCTACTTTTGTTTCGTTATTTACTTTCAAATCACTGATTTATCTTAATAAATTTAAGAAAAATAATCTTTAGACTAGTTACTAGCATTAATTTCCTTGCCTTTTTGCAGCGTTATACGTTTACCTTTGTAAAACGCTACAACAAATGCACCTTTAAATCCTTTTGTTCTTGCTTTTGTTTGATATTCTATCGCAGCCTCTATAGTTTCGCAATTTCCATAATAGTATTTAAACAATTTACTAAACCTTGCTTCATATACATGATCCATGTCAATGAATGGAGCTTGATTTACTGCTAAGGATTGATCAGCACACATTAACTGCACACTAAACACCACTGTAGCTTTATTCAAAGAATCTGGAATAATATCTTTTACAACAGGTTTTACATATTCCGGATCTTTAGGTAAAGTTGCCTCATACTTTTCTTTATAATTTTTTATAGCCTCAAATATTCCAGTTGCTATTTGATTTTGTCCTTTATCAGATTTTAGATAAGCTTCCTCTTCTAAATTTGAAATAAATCCAGCTTCAATTAAGACAGAAGGCATATAAGTTTTATATAAAACTAAAAATCCAGCCATTTTAACACCACGATCTTTTCTACTAGATGTGTTTTTAAAGTTCTGTTGTATTGTTGCTGCTAGTTCGATACTTTGGTTTTGATATTGTTTTAATTGAAACAGGTGATGAATAAAAGTTGAAGGGTCTTTTAAATCTACGTCCGCATATTTCTCTTGATAGTTAGCCTCTTTAGTAATAACACCATTCTCTCTTTGCATTACATCAAAGTTAGCTTCCTCTACATGTTTACCCATAATATAGGTTTCCGTTCCTTTTGGAGAAGTATTTGCATTTGCATTACAATGAACAGAAATAAATAAATCTGCTTTTGCATCATTAGCAATTTGTGCTCGCTTATTTAATGGAACGAATTCGTCTGTATCTCTGGTATATATTACTTTTACATCAGGAATTGAAGCAGTTACAAGCTTACCAACTCTTAAGGCTAATTGCAGTGCAATCTCTTTCTCTTTAGAATGCTTACCCATAGCACCAGGGTCATGCCCTCCATGACCAGCATCAATAACTATTGTTTTAATACCAAGTCGATGTCCGGTGTTACCTTCTTTGCTTGCTAAACAAAAGGTAGAATTAGCTAAAAATAATATTAGGTATAAAGCGTTTTTCACTATAGAAGTATACTTTAGTAACTTTAATCTCAAATATAATACAAAAACGGCTTTTAGATTGCGTTTTTTACTACTTATAGCAGGAATTTATTTTTCCATATCTAGTCTTATTGGTCAAAGTGAGTTGGTCTCGCCTGCACCAAAGCAATCTAGCGTCATAGATGATATAAAATCCGATTCGGCTTATGTAGAAATATCTAATTATTATTTAATAGAAAAAGATGCTGCTAATCCATTGATAGATAGTCTTATAAGGATGGATACAAATCCTTTAGTATTACTAAATGTTACGCCAAATAAAACATTTATCAATAATGCTTTTTATGTCTGTCCGAAATCAATATTTGATACAATTGCATTAGCTAATATTGATTCTAATATCAATTATTTGGATGGAGATTCTATAGAGAATAATATGCTACATATTGTTGATACAGCTTTAATGACAGATTCTTTAAAACAAGTGATTGGTCAAACAGAGCAATTCAGTAATCATTCCGCCACTTCTTCTATCCCTTATCAGATCAGTCCTAATGGATTAAATAAAAAAGTAGTTTACACATCGAAGGATTCTATAGTTTTTGATATTAATGCCCAAGAAGCACTTATTCATGGAGCAGCAAAAGTAGACTACGAGGAGATTCATCTTAGTTCTGAAGAGATCAGTATTAATTGGGAAACAAATAGAATGTTAGCTAGAGGAATTAGGGATAGTAATGGGATCGTTAAAGGAGAACCCGTATTTATCGAAGGAGATCAGACCATTTATGCAGAGAAGATCATATATAATTATGAAACCGAAAAAGGGGATATTTATAATCTTTATACAGTGCAAGGTGAAGGATACTTTCAGGGAGAAAAAGTTAGGAAACAACCTAATGATGAAATGCTTTTAAAGAATGGAAAGTATACCACTTGTCCATGTGAAAAAGATGAAGAACCTAAGTTCTATTTAAATATGTCCAAAGTAAAAATCATTCCTAATAAAGTTATTATTGCAGGACCTTCTAATCTTGTTTTAGAAGGAATTCCAACTCCATTATTTGTTCCATTTGGTTTGTTTCCAATGACCAGAGGCAGAGCTACCGGGATAATAATCCCACAATATGGTAATTCTCATGCATTTGGGTATTATTTAAAAGACGGGGGTTATTACATGGGGATTAATGATAATTGGGATATTAGAATGTTAGCTGATATTTACACTAAAGGAAAATGGCAAGCAAGCGTTAATTCTAGGTATTATAAAAGGTATAAATTTAAAGGTGACTTCTCATTGAGATATGGAGTAGAACCAAATGGAGATAGATACACTGCTAACTTTGGTAAGTCTAGTGATTTCCTTTTAAGGTGGACACATTCCAAAGATAAAAAGAACATGCCAAATCTTGGTTTTAAATCTTCTGTAGAGTTTGGTACCAATAATTTCCACACTCAGAATTCAATTAACAACGATGCATTTTTACAAAATAACATGAACTCTTCTGTTAACTTTTCTAAGCGATTTGTTAGAAGTGGATGGAATCTTTCCTCTACTATCACACATAAACAATCTAAGAGTACACCTGAGGTTGCTTTTTCTTTACCACACATTAATCTTAATAGTAAGAATTATAATTGGGGTGACTTTATTGCATCTCCTAAAGAACGATTCTGGAAAAAAGTACAATTTAGATATTCTGCCAATTATAAAAATGACATAAGAGTGCCTGATACGGTTTTATTTAAAAAATTAATGAAGTATGGAATCATCAGCAATACCTTAAGTGATGCAACAAGAGAAATGGGAGACGCATATTATGATAGTCCTGCCACATGGGGAGATTATATGAGAAATGGATTTAGACATTCCTTACCTTTTAAAATGCCATTTAAAAGTGGTTTTTTAAATTTCAATTTTAGCATTCCTGTAAGACAAGTCATTTATAATGAAAGTTACACTAAATCGTGGGACCCGGAATTATCTGCGGTGCAAACAGATACTTTAGATGGGATTAGTTTTTATCAGGATGCATCTTTAAATCTTACTACTAGTACGAGGATATATGGTTTTTTTAATATGCCAAGAAATGCATTTATTAAAGCAGTTAAGCATGATATAACGCCCAGTTTAACTGCTACTTATAGACCAGATTATGGAGAGCAAAGATTTGGTTTTTGGGATACTTATTGGCGCTATAGCCAAGATTCTAATGGTTTAACTTCAGATTCTACCGAAATACAATATGCAAAGTACGAAGGTGTATTTGGAAAGCCTATGAGAGGGAAGTCACAGACTTTAAGATTGAATATTAACAATTTTGTAGAGGCTAAATTTATTAATAGGGATTCTACTGCTTCGTCTCCATATCAAAAAGTGAAATTGATTGATCAATTTAATGTAAGTGGATCATACAACTTTGCAGTAGATACATTAAATGTCTCTAGAATAAACACTAGGTTGAGGTCAAGTTTATTTAAAAGTAAATTGACCATTAATTATAACATGACTCATGATCCTTATATCTCAGATTCTAGTAATGTTAGATTAAATCAATTTGAAAGGAATGTTAATGGCAGATTAGCAAGGTTAACCAACTCTCAATTGACTTTAAGAACAAGAATTTCTGAAAAAGGATTAACAGAGATTAAAACCAGAAGATTGTCATCAATGGATGCCATTGAACAAGACCTATATGATGATATACTTTTTGATTACATCGACTTTACTTCACCGTGGAGTTTAACTTTCAATTATAATTTTAGACTAAACAGAGCTTATAGACAGAATAGAAATAATGGGGAGATTGTAGATTCATTCGAGTTAACAAGTGCAGTATCCGTAAATTATTCTTTAAAGTTAACACCTAAATGGATTTTAAATGGAAGTACAGGATGGGATTTCAAAAATGATGAATTGAGTTATACTACACTTAATATTAACAGAGATATGGATTGTTGGAAGCTATCTATTCAATGGGTGCCAATTGGGCCTAGAAGAATGTATAATTTCAATTTTAGTGTGAAATCAGATCTATTAAAAGATCTGAAGTACGACCGTAAAAAGAATCATTTTGATTACGATAATTTTGATTAAATATGCTAGCAGAAATAATTACAATAGGAGATGAGATCCTTTCAGGAAAAACCATAGACACTAATTCCTCTTTTATAGCAAATACTTTAATGGATTTGGGTATTGAACCCCATTTTATGCTAACTATTTCTGATTCAGAGCAAGCAATTGTTAAGGCATTAGATCGTGCATTAGCACAATCAGATGTTGTTATCTTTACAGGTGGCTTAGGTCCAACGCATGACGATATTACTAAGCATACTTTATCAAAATATTTTACAGCGCCATTATATAGAGATGAAGAGCTTTTAGGTAG
>JBELBA010000007.1:0-23563 GCA_042095635.1 Chitinophagales bacterium | reverse complement strand
CTGTGAGTAATGGACCTGGATCTTATACTGGATTAAGAATTGGTGCTTCAACTGCTAAAGGTTTAGCATACGCGCTAGATATTCCAGTTATCACTGTTAATTCTATCGAAGCTTTAGCGATTGGATTAAAAGAAAGTTTTCCTGATTCTGGAAATAAAAACTACTTATATTGCCCAATGATTGATGCTAGAAGAATGGAAGTATATACTACTTTTTATGACGCTTCACATCAAGTTATTAAAGCATTGACTCCATTCATTATTGATGAAGAAAACCTAAAGTCCTTTTTAGAAAAATATACTTTAATTCTGGGTGGATCTGGCGCAGAAAAATGCTTCGAAATATATAAATCCTACAATAACATAATACTAGATTCCGAATTAAAGTCTTCTGCAAAATATCTAATTCCTTTAGCGATAGAAAAATACAGATTAAAGAATTTTGCAGACTTAGCATATTTTGAACCTAACTACCTTAAAGACTTTATAGGAAAGTAGACACATCAATGTGAATATTTTACGTCTTCTGTTAATTTCTTCATTCGTTTATTGAGAATAACTTGTGTTTATTCGTGAACAGTTCTTGTTATCAAACAAAGCAAACAAAACAAGCAAAAATGAAATCAGGCGTTAGATTAGGAAAGGAATTATTAGATCCAGAAAGAATCAAAGAGGACAATATTGATTATTCTGCATTAAAAATGGCTTCAGAAATTTTAAAGGCGGTTAACCATCCTTTAAGACAAAAAGTCCTCAATATGATCGATTCTAACGGACCTATGAATGTCACTGAAGTTCTCATCAAATTAAGAGTTGAACAATCGGTTGCTTCTCAGCATTTAGGTATTTTAAGAGATGCTGGATTTGTTAAAACTTTCAAGAACGGTAAATATGTTTACTATGAAGTAAACTACGAAAGAATAAAGAAGCTAACCAATAGCATTACTGATTATATTGCTAACTAAAGATTTCTATCTTTACTATCCATGATGATGGTTACAGGACCATCATTAATTATACTAACTTTCATATCTGCACCAAATATCCCTGCAGCAACTTTCAAAGCTGAAACTTGTTTTAAGCTAGATAAGAAATTTTCATATAAAGTTACTGCTATAGCTGGATCTGCTGATTTAATATAACTTGGTCTATTCCCTTTCTTGGTATTGGCATAGAGCGTAAATTGACTAACCACCAAAAATGAACCTTGTATATCCTGAATACTATCATTCATTTTGCCATCTTCATCATTAAAGATTCTTAAGCCATTTAATTTCTTTACTAGGTAATCAATATCAGATTGATCATCTTCAGCTTCAATCCCAAGTAAAACTAATAGACCTTGATCAATGGAGCCTGTATTAAGTCCATTCACCAAAACAGACGATGATTTGACACGCTGAATAACGATTCTCATAAATAATGTTTGAAATCTTTGATTTCGTCCACCAATTTAAGGTAATTATCATATCTACTTTCAGCAATTTCTCCATTTGCAAAAGCTAATTTAACAGCGCAAGAATCAGCAGGTTCATTGAGATGTAGACAGTTATTAAACTTACAAGAACCTTTAAATTTCGCAATATCTACAAAGTATTCATCTAGATCCTCCACGAGTATATCAACCAAGCCAAACTCTTTAATACCAGGTGTATCAATAATCCACCCACCAAAGTCTAACTCATAACATTCTGCATGTGTAGTAGTATGCTGACCTTTTCCATAATCAGTAACTTCTTGTGTATATAATTCAAGATCTGGAATTAGGCTATTAACTAAAGTACTCTTTCCTACTCCAGAATGACCAGACACTAAGGAATTTTTATCCTTCATGATCGCTTTAAGATCATCTACCCCGGTTCCTTCTAATGCAGAAATTTTAATGGTATCATAGCCAATAGATTGATATAATTCTTCTAACTCTTCCAGAGCCTTCATTGAAATTGGTCCATATTGATCCAACTTATTAAAAACTATTACTGTTGGTATATTAAATCGCTCTGCACTAGCGATAAATCGATCCATGAAACCAGTTGATGTTCTTGGATAACCTAATGTAACTAATAGCAATGCTTGATCAATATTAGATGCTAATAAAGAATGTTTTCTTGCATGTACAGATTTTCTAACGATATAGTTGTGGCGCTCCTCCAATTCAACAATCTGACCAATTGCCTCATTAAACTCGTCAACTTTGATAATTACATTGTCTCCAACAGCAATTGGATTTGTAAGTTTGTAGCCTTTTAATCTGAACTTTCCTTTAACACGACATTCTAGATCTGTCCCATTTTCTAAACGAACGGAATACCAACTACCAGTAGATTTTGTAACTATACCTCTCAAGTGTATCGTATTTAGAATAAAAGTAAACATAATTCGTTAAATCAGGGAATTATGAAATTCCTATATTAGCTTAAACAGATTGGTTTGAACACATTAAAAAAACTTCTTGGACAAACTGCAGTATACGGACTTGGAAACATTCTAGGAAGACTGATCACTTTCATTATTCCTATATTTTTCTCACAGGATAAATACTTTTCTGAAGAACAGCTTGGAATCTACACCAACCTCTATGCTTATGTAGGTTTCTTTGTAGTTTTCTTTACTTATGGAATGGAAACTACATTATTCCGATTTGCTGGTAAATCAGACAATCCTAAAGGTGTAGTGTCAACCGCTTTTCTTTCTATCATTGGAAGTACATTGCTATTTTCTTTATCCTTAATATTATTAGCCCCCTCAATTGCTTCATTCTTAGAAATTCCTGGATTCAGTAATTTTGTCATTATGCTTGCTGCTGTCTTAGGTTTAGATGCTATTTGTGCTATTCCTTTTGCCTATTTAAGATTTCAGAATAAGGCAGAAAAATTTGCATCCATTCGTTTAATCAACATCGTTGCTAATTTCTCTTTATGTATCTATTTTATGGGTCCACTGATTATCGGAACTGATGATGTATCGATTTATCAAATGTTTGATTATCATTATGATGCAGACTTTAACATTGGATACTTGTTAACGGCAAACTTAATTGCTAGCGCATTAACCCTAATACTCTTATTACCAGTTATAGTTACCATTCCATTTAAGTTTGACAAAGCTATTTGGCAATCCATGATTAAATATGCGTCTCCATTATTAATAGTAGGATTTGCAGGTGTAATCAATGAGATGCTAGACAGAGCCATCCTACTTAAATTACTTGATGGAACCTCTGAAGAGAAGCTAGCTCAAATGGGGATATATGGAATCAATTATAGAATGGCCATGTCCATGGCAATAGCTATACAAGCATTCAGAATGGCAGCTGAACCGTTCTTCTTCTCCAAGGCTAAAGACAAAGACTCTCCAAAGTTATTTGCCATGATAATGAAGTACTTCATATTATTTTGTTGGTTGATATTTTTAGCAGAAGCTTTGTTCTTAAATCAAATAAAACACATACCTGGTAAAGGTTTTGAAGAAGGGCATAAAGTCATTCCAATTATACTACTTGCAAATCTTTTCTTAGGTATCTACTACAACTTAGCTGTTTGGTATAAACTTACAGACAAGACACATTTCGGTGCCATCATATCAGTGATCGGAGCTATTATATCAATTGTAGGTAATTTTATTTTAATCCCTCATTTAGGCTATATGGGGTCCGCATGGACCACACTAATTTGTTACTTCTCGATGGTTATCATTTCCTATTTTTGGGGAAGAAAACACATGCATATACCCTATAACATAAGGAAAATATTGTTCTATTCTATACTTGCTTTGTCCATGTATTTTGCTAGTATGATTCCAGAACCGGAATCAATGACTCAAATACTTATCAGTACTGCATTATTCTTAACATATATTAGCACTATACTCATTATTGAAAAACCTAGGAAATTACTATCTTAGAAGTATTATAATTTTGCATATTAAAAGCCATTTTTAGATGACTCAAGTTAAGATCATTAACCAATCAAAACATGCACTTCCTCAATATGAAACTAAGGGTTCTGCAGGAATGGATTTAAGAGCAAATATAGAAGCATCAATTACTATCAAACCACTTGAAAGAGCAATGGTAGCAACTGGTTTATCTATAGCTTTACCAGATGGTTATGAAGCACAGGTTAGACCAAGAAGTGGACTGGCTGCGAAAAAAGGTGTTACAGTTATAAATACTCCAGGAACTATAGATGCTGACTACAGAGGAGAAATCAAAGTAATTCTAGTTAATCTTTCAAATGAAGACTTCGTCATCAAAGACGGTGAAAGAGTGGCTCAAATGGTGATTGCCAGATTTGATCAAATCTCATGGGAACCAACTGATTCTTTAGAAGAAACAGAAAGAGGTACAGGTGGATTTGGTTCTACCGGAACAAAATAAAAAATAGACCGAAAGGTTACAAAACACAATAAATATGAAAATTATAGTACCAATGGCTGGTATGGGTAAAAGAATGAGACCTCATACATTAACAACTCCTAAACCATTATTTTCGATTGCAGGTAAACCAATCGTACAAAGATTAGTGGAAGATATTGCTGGAGTTGTAGAAGGAGAAATTGAAGAGATCGCTTTTATCATTGGAAGATTTGGTAAAGAAGTTGAAGAGCAATTAGTTAGAGTTGCAGAATCTTTAGGAGCTAAAGGATCTATCTATTTCCAAGATGAAGCTTTAGGAACAGCGCATGCTATCATGTGTGCTAAAGAATCAATATCAGGACCAGTAATCGTTGCATTTGCAGATACATTATTTAAAGCGGACTTTACTTTAGATGCTACTAAAGATGGTATTATCTGGGTACATCAAATTGATGATCCAAGACAATTTGGTGTGGTTCAATTAGATAAAAATAATGTGATTAATGACTTCGTAGAAAAGCCACAAGAATTTGTTTCTGACTTAGCAATCATTGGTATCTATTATTTTAAAGATGGTGATAACTTAAAAGCTGAATTACAATATTTATTAGATAATAAAATCATGGATAAAGGAGAATATCAAATTACTGATGCACTTCAAAACATGACAAAGAAAGGAAAGCAGTTTGTACCTGGTGAAGTAGTTAAATGGTTAGACTGTGGTAATAAGAATGCAACGGTTGACACTAACCAGAAATACCTTGAGGTGATGAAGAATAGAGGTGATGAAATGATTGCACCTGATCTTAAGTTAAATAACGCCCAAATTATTGAGCCTTGCTTCATTGGAGAAAATGTAGTGATTGAAAATTCTATTATAGGACCGCATGCTTCTATTGATAGCAATACTAAGATTATCAACTCTGTAATCAATAATACTATCGTACATACTAATGCTGAAATAGATACCGTTATTTCTTCTGGTTCAATTATCGGTAATTTCACTAAAGTAAAAGGAACTGCACAAAATTTAAGTGTTAGTGACTACTCTACAATGGAATGATTAATAATTTAAGAAACATATTTATTGCTGTTATAGCAATTCTATCAATAGCCTGCTCCTCAGCGAAGCAGGCTGTTTTAGTTCCTGATGTACAGGTTTCTAAAGACTCCTTAAAACGTGCAGATAATATCTTTATTGATGCGCTAAAAAATAAGTCTTTAGGAAATATTGAAGAAGCTAAAACACAGTTTATTAAAACATTAAGTTTTAATCCAAGAAACGATGCTGCATACTTTGAATTATCTAGAATCTACTATAGCCAAAAGGATGTGATAAGTGCAAGAGACCTGATAGAAAAAGCCATTTATTTAAGTCCAAAAAATGAATGGTACTTAATGCTTTACACCGATTTTCTGAAAGAAAATAACGAATTAAAAAAGTGTGAAGAAGTCTTCTATCGTCTAAGTATTATTAAACCTAACAATACAGATTTCTTAATTGAAATTGTCAATTTACAGATTGCACAACGTAATTATAAAGAAGCTCTTGTTAGCCTTGAAAGTATCAAAAAACAGTTGGTTGAAAGTAAGGAGTTTGCTATGCAAAAAGAAGAATTGCATAGAGCTTTGGGTCAGAACGATGAGGCCATTGCAACCATCCTTAAATTTGTTGGTAATGATACCTTAAACACTGATAAGCTATTGATCATTGCACTTACCTATAAGCAAAATGGTAAAATTGCTAAATCAGTAAATACTTATGAAAGAGTAATAGAATTAGATGACCAAAATGGATTGGCTCTTCTAGAGTTATCTGATCATTACAGAAAACTTGGAGACAGAGAAAAACATCAATTTTATCAAGAGAAAGCATTTGCTTCCACCGATATATCTTATGATGCTAAGATTAGAACATTATTCTCTTATGTTCAATTATTGAGTAAAGATCCTAGCTTAACTAATGAGGCTTTAAAATTGGCACAGATCATTTCTGAGACTCATTCTTCTGAAGCTAATGCCTATGCTATTTATGCTGAAATCTTATACAATGCTAAACAGTTAGAGTCTGCTAAGACTAATCTTTATAAAGCTATTAGTCTAAAGCAAGATGTCTATAATTACTGGAATCAATTATTGGTAATTACCGCAGAACTAGAACAATATGAAGAGTTGATAAAAATTGCAGATTCTGCAATATTATTCTTCCCTAATCAAAGTATTATCTACTACCTGCTAGGGATAGCTTACAATCAATTAGATCAGTTTGAAAATACCATTGCACCAGTTGAAAGAGGCTTAAGTATCTCTTTTGATAATATCGCCTTAAAAGCAGAATTCCATGCTTTACTAGGAGAAGCCTATCACAACCTAGAAAACTATGAATTGTCTGATCAACATTTTGGTGATTGCATAGAAATTGATTCTAACAATGTATTTGTATTAAACAATTATAGCTACTATTTGTCAGTTAGAAACGAAAAATTACCCTTAGCAGAAAGACTATCGAAGCGTTCTAACCAGCTTTCGCCTAACTCTCAATCTTTTGAAGATACTTATGCATGGATTCTATACAGGTTGGCTAAATATGATTTAGCATTAATCTGGATCAATAAAGCTATTGAGCATGGTGGTTATAAAAACGGAGTAATTTTAGAACATAAAGGAGATATTCTTTTCCAATTAGGTAATAAAGCAGATGCTATAGAGCAATGGAAAATTGCAAAAAGTATTGGCCAAAATTCAGACTTTATAGACAAAAAAATAAAAGACGGTAAGTTACATGAATAAGGCTTATCTGTACATATTATGTGGCCTTCTATTAGCTGCCTGTCATAAAGTTCAATTTCAAACAGATAGTATTGACACCGAACAAAGTATACAGAAATACTTAGCAGGTGTAAAGCAAGAATTATTTAACTACAAATCTGTTAATTATAAAGCGAAAGTTAATATTGATGATCCTAAAAGCAGTATAAAAAGCATCAACTTTAACGCTAGAATTAGAAAAGACTCTACCATCTGGTTGTCTATATCTGTAACTTCAGCTAAGGTAGAAATAGCAAGAATCTCAGTGAACGAAGACAGTATCAAAATTCTTCAAAAGTATGAATCTAAAAAATACATACCAAGGAACTTTAATTATATCCATTCTATCATTCCTGCACCAATAGACTTTGAAGATTTGGAAAATCTTTTGGCAGGAAACCCATTCTTATGGGACCATGAAAAGTGTCAAATTAAAAAGTTAAACAAAGATGAATTTCAATTCATCTCCATCACTGGTGGAATAGAAAATGTTTCTACTTTCGATGCTCACACCTTCAAACTAAAGCAAGTAAATATTGAAAATAAAGTTAGCCTTCAAAAGGTATCTATTGAATACACAGACTATGTAGAGCTTGCCAATAGAAAAAGTTTTTCTAATAGACGTGCTATTCAATTAATTAATGAAGGTGACACCACTAATTTCAACCTCCATTTTACTAAGGTTAAATTAAATGACAAACTAAAGTTCCCGTTCAAAGTTTCTGCCAAGTATGAAGTTCTTTAGTAAAATATCATTCATCCTTGCGCTCCTCTTAGTGAGCTTTTTGGTGTTCAGTCAACAACAGATTGATCAGTTAAAGAAGTCTCAACAACAAATGGAAAATGAGAAGAATAAGATGATAGAGAAAATTTCTATTACTGAATCGCTCATTAAACAGCAAAATGATAAAGCTATCCATTATAGACATAAAGGAAAGCTAATAGACGCGAATATAAGAGAGCGACAAAACCTAATCAATATTCTAATTGAAGAGATTGAAGATTTAGGAAATGTTATTGAAAGGAAGCAAAAAATAATTGTTGCACTAGAAGGTGATTTGGTGCATATCAAAGAAGAATATGCTCAATTGATAATAGATGCCTACAGACACAATAGTGGTTATAATCGTTTGTTATTCCTATTTAAGTCTTCCAGTTTTAACGACTTAATTAATCGTTTAAGATATATTGATCATTACACAGACTATAGAAAGAAACAAGCTAAAATCATTTTAGAAACTAGGTCTCATATCCATAAAAAAGTAACTGAATTAAATAGAAATAAGGATATTAAGATTACAAGACTGAATGATTTAGACGTGCAAAGAAAAGCTCTAAATCAGGATAAGTCTGAAATAAATAAGCATTATAAAACGGCTCAACAACAGAAGAAAGAGTTGAATAGTGAGATTTCTAAATACAGAAGTAAGAAGAAAGAATTAGATGGAAAAATCCAATCTGTAATACAAGAAATAATAAGAGTAACAAGAATGGGTAACACCAAATTGGCTAAAGAATTCCATAAAAATAAAGGAAAACTAAGATGGCCAATTGCAATGAATGAAGCTGTAGTAACAGGAAGATATGGAAAGAAACCTCATCCAGTTTATCCTAGTATCATGATAGAGAATAGTGGAATTGACATTACTTGTAAAAAGAACACTGAAGTAGCCTCAATATTCGATGGTAAAGTAGTACAAGTAATGATTAGCCCTGCTTTCCAAAAAGCTATAATTATTAGACATGGTAACTTCTTTACCGTATACTCTAATCTTAAAGAAGTATATGTAGACAAGGATGATAAATTAAAAATGGAAGATAAAATTGGTAAAGTATTTACCGATAATGAAGGAATAACAGAATTACATTTTGAAGTATGGCAGGACGAAGATACTGTTGATCCACAAATATGGTTAATTGATTAAATAAGCTATTATGACAACTGAAGTATTAGATATCATTAAGTCAAAAACAGATCAGAATAAAAAGGCTTTTGCCTTATTATTAGATCCAGATAAATCTACTATTGAATCATTATCTATCCTTATTCCCAAAGCGGTTAAGTATAATGTAGACTATATCTTCTTTGGCGGAAGCTTATTAATTGAAGATAAGATCTATGAGAACATCAAATATGTAAAAGACCATTGTGACATTCCTGTGATCTTATTCCCCGGCAATCCAAACCAGGTTACAGAACAAGCAGATGCATTATTTTTCTTGTCTCTTATATCTGGTAGAAATCCAGAAATGTTAATCGGCCATCATGTGGTTTCTGCACCAATGCTTAAGCAAATGGATATAGAAGTAATTCCTACAGGATATATTTTGGTAGATGGTGGCGCAACTACTTCGGTTTCTTACATGTCTAATACTACACCAATACCTAATGATAAACCAGATATTGCTGCTTGTACAGCTATGGCTGGAGAGATGTTAGGATTACAAGTCATGTATATGGATGCTGGTAGTGGTGCGAAAACACCAATACCTGAAGCAATTATTGGAGCTGTAAAAAAATACACAGATTGCCCGGTTATTGTTGGTGGAGGAATTAAAACAAAAGAACATGTAGAAGCCGCTTGTAAAGGCGGAGCTGATGTTGTAGTTGTAGGAAATGCCATCGAAAAAGACGAAACATTAATGGAACTTATGACTTCTGCAGTCCATAGTTTTAATCAATAAAAGAATAAGCTTAGAACAATGAGAATACATAAAGAAGGATTTAAAACATTAAAAGTACTATTACTACCAATTGTTGGTGTAATTGTAGCTTATGTAATTACTGGAGAAATAAACTTTTGGGGAAAAGTAGTATTAGGAACAGCTTCTTTCTTCTATGTTTTCTTCTTACAATTTTTTAGATACCCAAATAGAAAATATACGGTTGGAGAAGACCTAATTGTAGCACCAGCAGATGGTAAAGTAGTAGTGATTGAAGAAACAGAAGAAACAGAATTCTTTAAAGACAAAAGAATTCAAGTATCTATCTTCATGTCTCCGTTAAATGTTCATGTAAATAGGTCTCCAATTAAAGGTAAAGTTGAATATGAAAAATATCATCCTGGCAAATATCTAGTAGCTTGGCATCCAAAGTCTTCTACTGAGAATGAAAGAAACACGGTGGTGTTTAAAAATGATAAAATCACAGTATTAACCAGACAGATTGCTGGAAAGTTGGCTCGTAAGATTATTAGTTATGCTGAAGTTGGAAAGCAATTTGAACAAAACGAAGACTTCGGCTTTATTAAGCTTGGATCTAGAGTTGATATTTTCTTACCATTAGGAACGAAACTAAATGTTAAGTTAAATCAGACTGTAAAAGGCGGTCAAAGTATCATTGCGAGCATTTAAAAGGTCGTGAAATTGATATTTTAACGCTATTTAAGACTATTCTGTTGGCATATTGCGTATACAATAGTAAATTATAAAAAAAATCGATATTATGAAAAAGACATTATTAGTATTAGGAATGACAGCTTTCTTAATTGGTGGTGTAGCTATTGCTTCAACTGGAGACGGTGATGGAGACAAAAAGAAAAAAGCTAAAACTGAAAAGAAGCGCAAAAATAAAAAAGCTTGTTGTGAGAAAGAAGAAGCTAAAGCTTCTTGCAATAAAGATGCGAAGAAAGCTTGCGATAAAGACGCGAAGAAAGCTTGCAATAAAGACGCGAAGAAATCAGAAAGTACAACTAAGTCAGACGCTAAGTAGTCTCACTTAAATCTATTAAAAAAGGTTCATCGTTTGATGAGCCTTTTTCATTTATCCTAGTTCTTGCAACTTAAATTGCGTCTCGTATAATTTTCGATACCAACCGTCCTCAAGTTTCATTAACACGGCAGGAGTGCCAATTTCTACCACACCTCCTTTATCTAACACCATTATCTTATCAGCATGCTGAATAGTAGATAGTCTATGTGCAATGATAATAGATGTTCTACCCTTAACTAAAGTCTCTGTTGCTTTTTGTATTAATAGTTCTGATTCTGTATCAATAGAGGAAGTTGCTTCATCCAAGATTAGTACTTTAGGATTGTATACTAAGGCTCTTACAAATGCTATTAATTGACGTTGCCCCATAGATAAAGTTACACCACGCTCACCTACCTCAAAATTATAACCATCAGGTAATTGCGTTATCATTTCATGAACACCCACCAATTTAGCTGCTTCAATGACGGTTTCCAAACTAATCCTTTCGTCTTTTAAACAGATATTCTCATAAATCGTCCCTGAAAACAGAAATACATCTTGTAATACAATTCCAATGTGTTTTCTTAAACCATCCAATTCATATTCATGGATATCCTTATCGTCAATCTTTATTGTACCAGAACTAATCTCATAAAATCTTGATAAGATATTAATGATGGAAGACTTTCCGGCTCCAGTAGCTCCGACAAATGCAATCGTTTCTCCACTGTTTACATCAAAACTGATATTATTTAAGACTTGTTTTTTACCATCATAAGAGAAATTTACTTGATCAAACTCAATCTTTCCTTTTATCTCTTCCGTTACATAACGCCCTTCATCTTTAATTACCTCTTCACTATCTAATACTTCAAATACACGTTCTGAAGCGATGATACCAGTTTGTAAGGTTCCAAACTTATCAGCAAGTTGTCTGATAGGTCTAAACAGTAAATGAATGTAAAGAATAAAGGATATAATGTGACCTAGACTTACATTGTCTTGTTCTACAATTTCTCTTCCCCCATACCATAGAATAACACCTACAGATATAGCAGTTAACATTTCTACAACCGGGAAGAAAATAGAATAATACCATATCGTCTCTATGTGGGCATCACGATGCTTTTTGTTAATCTTATCAAAGTCATTTATAATTCTTTGATCTTTAACGAATACCTGCACAATATGTATTCCTGTAATATACTCTTGTAAGAAAGCATTTATCTTAGCAATGTTATCTCTTACCTTCTTAGTAGCAGATCTTATATTCTTCTGAAAAATATAAGTAGAAAGAAACATCAATGGCAAAGAAGAAAGCGTCAATAAGCTAAGCATTGCATCTTCCGAAAACATGAAGTATAACACTAAACCTATGGTTAATACATCGGATAGAATAGTTACAATCCCCTGTGTAAAGATAGAATTGATCGATTCAATATCATTAATGGTTCTGGTATTTAAATTTCCTATTGGAGTAATATCATAGAAACTCAACTTTAAAGCTGTTAAATGGTTAAATACTTTCACTCTTAAGTCTCTAATAATACTTTGTCCAAGCCAATTAGACACCAACATAAAGAAGTACCTAGATAAGGACTCTCCCATTAATACAATTAGTAAAATTAAACTGATCCATTCTAGTCCTTCCAAATCCATTGACATGATGTGCACATCAACGGCCTTTTGTATTAGCATTGGTCTAAGTGGCCCTAAAAAAGAAAGACAACAAGCTAAAATAGCACTTGTAATAAAAGCTTTCCTGTAGGGTTTTGCCAAGGATAGAATCCTTCCAATCACTTTTATATCAAATACCTTGTTCTTAGCCAAAATCTAATATTTTATCTCTTCTAGTAAGCCACTTCTACTAGATATAATCCATGACCTGGTGGTGAAAAATCTGCTTTACTCATATCTTTATCTTCAATTAAAGCTTTAAAAGCTTCTAAAGACAATTTCTCCCTACCTACTAATATTAAGGTCCCTACTATCGCTCTTACCATTCCTCTTAAGAATCGGTTAGATTGAATATGGAACTCATATTTACCATCCTCTAATACCTTCCAATCTGCAGCCATAATGTCGCAAATAGTGGTTTTATTATCACCATGTAATTTACAGAAACAGTCGAACTCATTATACTGCATTAAGATTTTAATAGCATTATTAATAGCATTAATATTTAATTTACCATACTTAAAGAAATAAGATTTATTGGCGCTAAATGCATCCTTCTTAGTATGTATTTTATAAACATACTTTCTATGATTGGCTGTATACCTTGCATGTTTATCGTCTTCCACTTTATAAAGATCATTACAGACGATATCGTGTGGTAATATCTTATTTAGTTTAAATATTACTTGATCAACATCCAACTCTCTTTCAATATCAAAATGACATACATTATGCAAAGCATGCACACCAGCATCTGTCCTTGAAGAACCTGTAGTCTTAATTTCTAGCTTTAAAAAAACAGATAATGCCTTCTCTAAAGTCTCTTGTACAGATACTTGCTTAGTCTGAAATTGATAACCGAAATAATTGGTCCCATTATACGATATGTCTACAAAATACCTTGACATTACACTTTTTCAAAAACCATTGCAGCACCTTGACCAACTCCAATACACATTGTAGCTAATCCATATTTAGCACCTGTTCTTTTCATTTCGTAAAGTAAAGTTGTAGAAATTCTTGTACCAGAACATCCTAGTGGATGACCTAGTGCAATCGCTCCTCCATTTACATTAACTTTATTGATATCAATACCAAGATCTCTTACACAAGCAATAGATTGAGCCGCAAAAGCTTCGTTTAATTCCCATAAGTCAATATCCTTAACATCTAATCCTGCTCTCTTTAATGCTTTCTGAGAAGCTGGTACTGGACCTATACCCATTACAGCCGGTTCTACACCAGCAATTGCCATCGACTTAATCTTAGCAATTGGTTTTAATCCATATTTTTCTACCGTCTCTTTATCCGCTAATATCATTGCTGCAGCACCATCATTAACGCCAGAAGCATTAGCAGCAGTTACAGAACCACCTTTCTTAAAAGCAGGTCTTAAGCTTGCTAATTTTTCCCTTGGTGTTTCTGGTCTTGGATGTTCATCAGTATCTACAATCTTAGGATCTCCTTTCCTTTGCGGAATGGAAACCGCTACAATCTCTTCTTTAAACTTTCCAGCTTCGAAAGCAACTTTATACTTCTGTTGTGTATGGTAAGCAAAATCATCTTGCTCTTCTCTAGTAATCGAATATCTTTCTGCAACATTCTCTGCAGTTTCTCCCATTGCAAATGGATGATGCAAGTCTGAAAGTTTGTCATTAATGAATCGCCAACCAATCGTTGTATCATACATCTTTGGCACTCTATTAAACGCAGTATCAGATTTTGCCATCACGAAAGGAGCTCTGCTCATACTCTCTACTCCACCAGCAATGTATATACCAGCTTCTCCAAGCATAATAGATCTTGATGCATCCATCATTGCTTGTAATCCTGAAGCACATAATCTATTGACGGTAACACCACCAACAGTAATTGGTAAACCAGCTATTAAACCAGCCATTCTAGCTACATTTCTATTGTCCTCTCCAGCTTGGTTTGCTGCACCAAATACTACATCTTCTACTTCATTATAGTCAATAGAAGGATTACGTTCGATTAATGTCTTAATCACATGTGCTGCTAAATCATCTGGTCTTACTGTACTTAAACCTCCTCCATATTTTCCTATTGGAGTTCTTATTGCGTCGATTACATATACTTCTTTCATACCTTTAAATTAAACAATTTCCTTAATCCTATTTCTTATTCGCTCAACTATTAACAGGAATAAGGAAATTCCTTACCTTTGAGGAATCAAAATTATTAATATGATACAAAGAATACAAAGCATATATCTTCTAGCCATTGTAGTCGTAAATGCATTATTATTAACGATTCCATTTGGTGCACATGCCCAATCTGGTGAAGACTTATTGATCCAGAATAATCATTTTACTTTAATTACTGTTGCTGCAACGACATTGATTGCTATCTATACTATTCTTCAATTTAAGAATAGACCTAAACAACTAAAATTGGTAAAGATGATCGGCGCATTGATTATTACCTTTTCTGTAGCTGCTCATATGGCAGTGCACGAAAGCTTATTTTCATTTTCTATTGATGCATTAAAAGAGACAATAAGACTGGGAATGATCTTTCCTATGATCTCATTAATACTTGCATTTTTGGCCCATAAAGCCATAAAGAAAGATGATCAATTAGTAAAATCAGTAGATAGATTAAGATAATATGGCTAAGAATAAATTAAAGAAGTTTGCGGAGATTGCTGAGATGGAACATGTCTTAGAATTTCCTGAAGACATTAAAGGTAAATGGAATAAAGAATTCTTTGAGAATGATAACCCAATTGTATTAGAATTGGCTTGTGGTGCTGCAGCATATACTATTGCATTAGCAGAAAGGTTTCCAGATAAGAATTTCCTTGGTGTAGATATTAAAGGAAGTAGAATCTGGAATGGGGCTTATGAAGCAAGAGAAAAAGGACTTAAAAATGCTGGTTTCTTAAGAATTCATATCGAGAATATTGAACAGTACTTCGAAGAGCATGAAGTAGATGAGATTTGGATTACTTTCCCAGATCCGCAACCAAGAAAGAGTAAAGCGAAAAAACGTTTAAGTTCTCCAAGGTTCTTAAAGATCTATCATTACTTATTGAAGAAAGGTGGTTTTATCAACTTCAAAACGGATGATCTTCCGTTATTCGATTTCTCTGTAGAATCTGCAAAAGAAGAAAACTTAATCATACATGAAGAATTAAGAGATATCTACGGAACTGGTGTAACAGATCCACTTCTAGTCGATATTCAAACTAAATATGAAAAGAGTCACATCGCGGATGGTAGATTAATCTATTTCATGAAGTCTAGTTTTGAATAAGTTTACAAACGAAAATCAAATGCCAATTCAGCAGTAAAATATGGAAACATTATAACCCTGTAGATAAATGGCATTTTGCTTCCTTGCCAGAGGAGGTTTCTAAGGAAGTAGGAGATAGCCTTCAATCAGCGTAGGTAAAAAAGGATGAGTAAGATTAAAAGCCTCCGCTCAAATTAAAAACACTAATTGATCAACGGATATTTGATTTGATAATAAATTGCAAACCTATATATTACTTATTAAGGGAGCAATTAGAAAGAATGAAAAATTAGAACTCAATCAAGTGATTTTACTATGATGATTTAGGTTTAAATCCCTGCCTCTAACAGTTCCATTAAGTCAGCAATCTCTTCAAAAGATCTTACACCAGTCTTGATTTCATCACCTGATTGAATCTCTATTCCAAGTGGTTCAATCATTTCTACAATGCGTTCTGCATTGTCTAATGTAATATTAACATCCAAAATGACGTCATATTTGACGCATAAGGCCTTTAAGGCATCTACGTTAGATTTATCCAACTCTATCACATTCCATTCGAACCCTGAAGCTCTAAATTCCAATATGAAGAAATCTACTTGCTCTGGAAAGGTCGCCAATAAGTCTCCTAACTCTGTAATATCCCCTAAATGCTCAACCGCTACTCTCTGAATAATAGTAGGTTCTAGTTGAGAATAGGCACCAATTGGAAAACCATCTGGTAACTCTACATAGTCAAAACCTATCTTAGTGACTACATTATTGATTTCGTCAACTGTACTATTCTTTCCAAACTCAGCCACTAAAGATGGAAAAGCTAACCAATCCTTAATTTGAAATACTTGTTCAGTAGGAATATATCTTGCATTGTTCTTATCAAAACAGAAACCAGCGTATTGCACACCCGCTCCTGAAAAAAATCTTGCATCCGTTAAGGAATTAATTCCACTTACCTTTACATTTGTTATCAAGTCCATATGGCTAATTTTACTAAAAATAATCAATCCTATGCAAGAGAAGTCTAATTTCTTTGAAAAAGTCTATGCAGTAGCAAAATTGATTCCATTTGGAAGAGTAACTAGTTATGGAGCGATCGCCAAATATTTAGGTACACCAAAGTCTGCAAGAATGGTGGGATGGGCGATGAATAGTGCACATGGTAAACCAGATATTCCTGCACATAGAGTTGTAAATAGAATAGGTTTACTTTCTGGAAAAAACAACTTTGCATCTCCTACCCTAATGGAAGATCTGTTAAAATCTGAAGGACTAACCATCTTAGAAGATCAAATCCAAAACTTCAAATCTCATTACTGGGATCCTACTGAAGAATTGCATCTCGACTAAGCTCGATCACCAAATAAAAAAAGGGCTTACCGTATGGTAAGCCCTTTCCAATCTATTTATTTATGTTATTAGCTTATTTAGCTACTTGTATTTTAGAAGTGTATTGTACATCCGTACCTCTCACATTCATTGTATACATACCAGCTGATAATTCGCTTAAGTTAATATCAACTAATCCACCTTGTACATTTATAGAAGAGTAAACAACTTGCCCCATTAAGTTAGTCACTTCAACATTGAAGTTTTCGTTTAATGGTAAGTTAAATCTTACTGATCCACTTGTAGGGTTAGGATAAACATCAATTGGCTTAATTTCGAAAGCATCGAATACTGAGTGCTCTGCTACTGCAGTAACTACAGTTTCATTAGAGAACTCAACATCATCACCCGTAGCTTGTACACCTCCATTAGAGAAGATACTAACTGCGAAGCTATCTGCTGCGAAGTCTGCTGCGATGTTAAATGTTACAGTTGCTAAGATACCTGTACCTTCTGCATCAACTTGGTCAATTCTAGAACTAGAAGAGAACACTAAGTCTTTTGCTTCGTCATAAGTATCGAAAGCGATCATATCATCATTCTTAGCTCCCAACCAAGACTCATCGTAATCTACATTTAGAGTAGAGTACTCAATGTCTCCGTCTGCAAAACCAAGTTCGAATCCAATTCCATACATCTGTAATGGAACGATATCATCACCAGCAATAACATCTATACTTACAGCAGCTCCTGGCTCAATGTCTCCATTTAATACCATAGATAACTCAGTTCCTTCCGCAGAAGTTTTGAATTGCTTAAAGTGAGAGAATGCAAAATTAGATTCAATAGCTAGAGTATCGTCGAAGTTAACTACTCCATCACCGTTACAATCCGCATGCATGTTGTTAGTACTATCAGCTTGGAATGTTGACCATTCTGTTGCACTATGACCAACCCAGTTAATAGCGGTGATATCCCTTGCAGGCCCTTCTGATCCGAAGTTTAATCCAATTGATAAGATATCATAGTGGTTCGCTTCTAAATCATTGTTCGCATCTCCTGGCCATACACAACTGAATAAACATCTATCAGCTAATACATTACCAATCATTACATCATTACAATATACATCCACACATCCACTGTCATTTGATACTTCTAAACATACTGCATAGTATCCTGTATCTGCATAACTATGACCTGGATGCTCTTGCTCTGAATAAACATCATCTCCAAAGTCCCAGAAATATGTCAATCCTTCACCTAATGATAAATTGTTAAACTTAGCAAATGCATCTTCATCATCTGCGAAATAGTTATAGTTCGCATAACATGAGTTAGAAACATCTCCTACTGCAATTACCATACAATAAGTTTCTTGACATCCTCCAGCATTCGTTGAAGTTAAACATACTTCATAGTATCCATCTTTAGCATAGCTATGTGATGGGTTCTCAGAAGTATCTGCGTTAGTGTTATCTCCAAAGTTCCAATACCATTGTGTAGCATCTCCATAAGACTCATCTGCAAAAGCAATTGAATCTCCTAATGGGAAGTAACTAAAGTATGCAGCACAGTTATCTGAAGCATCAGCAGTAGTGTCTAAAATTGTAACTACTTCATTATAACTATCAAAACAGTTAGTAGTGGTATCTACAACAGTTACTGTTACATCGTAGTATCCTCCAGTCTCATAAGTATGAGTAAAGCTAGAATCTATCTCACTATCATTTCCATCTCCTAACTCCCAGAATACAACTGAGTAGTTACCAATAGATTTGTTAGTTAATGTTACAGAATTACCAGCTGGGTAGTATTCGAATTTAGCTTGACAGTTTTCTGCTATCGCATCTGCTGTTCCTGCTACTACTTCCTCGGTGTAAGTATGGATACATCCACTCTCTTCATCAAAAACTGTTAAGCTTACTGGATAGAATCCATGCTCTCCATATGTGTGCGTTAAGTTAGTGTCTGTACCATAAGAGTAATCTCCAAGATCCCAGAATAAATCTGTATAATCACCTTGAGCATCAGCAGTAAATACTACATCTCCAGTACTATCTGGATAAAAAGTAAAGTAAGCATTACAATAAACTTCATTGGTATCAATTACTTCAATCATTTCAGTATTAACTGAGTGACATCCAGAAATAGGATCAAATACATTTAAGGTAACCTCATAAATTCCACTTTCACTATACATATGACCTGGGTGCTCTTCTTTAGAAATTCCACCGTCTCCGAAGATCCAGAAGAACTCTTCAAAAGAACCTTCAGACTCATTACTAAACTCTACATTATTATCTTCACCTGGGAAGAATGAGAAGTTAGCAAAACATGTAACTGTATTAGTATCAATTACTTCAACTGGCATATGAACAAATGCTTGACATTGAGACGCTGCATGGAACACAGTTAAACTAACTCCATAGTATCCAAAATCTGCATAAGTATGATCAGGATCTCTCTTATCTGAGAAGTTTCCATCTCCTAAATTCCAGTGATAGTTATCAAATTCTCCGATAGAGTTATTAATGAAGTTTACTCCCTTAGTCTCTAAATTAGGGAAGAAATCGAAATCTGCAAAACAGTCTACTGAGTTAGTATCAACTAGCTCTACTACATTACAGAAATAAGCTTGACACTGCGTAAACTCATCAAATACTGTTAAACATACATGGTAATAACCATAGTCTGCATATTCATGACTTGGATTTTCTTCTTCAGAGAAGTTACCATCTCCTAGATCCCAGAAGTACTTATCAAAGTCACCAATTGATTGGTTCGTAAAGTCTACATTTCTAGTTTCTAAATCTGGCATCATTGAAAAGTCTACGAAACATGCTGTTGCGTTAGTATCTAATACCTCAACTACTTTCTCTACTTCAGCATGACATTCAGACTCGATATCGAATACTGTTAATCTAACTGGGTAAATACCTTGAACTCCATAAGTATGTTCAATATCATCTTCCATTGAGTTAGAAAAGTTACCGTCTCCGAAGTTCCAGTTCAAATTACTGAATGTTCCTTCAGACTCGTTAGTTAAGAATACTTTACCAGTCGCTGCATCAGCATAGAAGCTGAAGTCAGCTTTACATAATGTTTCTAGGGAGTTAGTATCAATAAATTCTACACCTTCACAGATCTCAGACTGACATCCAGAATTTGTATTCATTACTGTTAAACATAACTCATAGTAACCATCACTAGCAACTTCGAATGTTGGGTTCTCATCAAATGAGATCGCTCCATTAGATAACTGCCAGAAATACTTATTAATCTGACCCTTAGACTCATTAGTAACATGTAATGCGTTACCAGCTAAATCTGGGAAGAAAGTAAAGTCAGCTAAACAAACTTCATCAGCAGCATTAGTATCAATTACTTCAACTGGTAGCCACATTTCTGATTGACATCCAGAAGCTAAATCGAATACAGTTAATGCAACTTCATAATAACCATCTTCCTCATAAGTATGAGAAGGATCCATGTCGCTAGAGTATGATCCGTCACCGAATCTCCAGTTCACCATAGAAAAGTTACCTTTAGATTCATTTTCAAAGAATGCAGTTTTTGTTGCGATATCAACATAGAAGTTGAAGTCTGCTAAACAAACATCTGCAGTAGTATCGATTAACTCAACTGGCATTACAACCTCTGATTGACATCCAGTAGAATCATCAAATACAACTAATTTAACTTCGTAATATCCAAGCTCTTCATAAGTGTGCTCTACATCAGTATCGAATTTGATAGCTCCATCTCCAAGATCCCAGAAAGATCTAGAAATATCACCTCTTGATTCGTTTGTGAAGTTCACAGTTAAGTTCTCGATATCTAAGTAAATAGAATAATCAGCTAAACAAGAAGCAACATCTTCTTCACCTTCAGCAGCAAAGATTTCAATGTGCTTACAGAATCTAGCGTGACACTCAGTTTCTTCATCAAATGTAGAAATACAAACTTCATAAAATCCAGGTCCAGGGAATGTAAACGAAGGGTTTTCATCAGTAGAGAATCCTAAATCATTGAAATTCCAGTGTAATTCACTAACATCACCTTGAGACTGGCTAGAGAATTCTGCGGTGTTACCATCAACAACGAAAGCGAAATCTGCAAAACAGATACTCTCGATAGGTCCGGTAGTTGCTGTATCTCTAATCTCAACTGGCTTACATACATCGGCAGCACAGTTAGTGTTCTCATCAAACACTGTTAAACAGATATGCCAGAAACCAGGCTCAGGAAATGTGAAGTCTGCATTCTGTGTAGAAGCATTTCCAAACCCGTCAAAGTTCCAGTAATAATCTGAGAAGTTACCTCTTGAGTCATCATCAACTTTAACTGTCATTCCATCTACGATAAATGTAAAGTCAGCGAAACAAATTGCTTCTTGACCAGTTGTATCAAAAATTTCAATTGGATGACATACTTGAGATCCACAGTGTGTATTCTCATCCCATGTTCCTAAACATACCTCGTAAAAACCAGGTCCGTTAAATTGGTGAACAGGGTTAGCTTCAGTAGAACTTCCTTCTCCAGCAAAGTGCCAATAGAATTCAGTAACTGCACCTTCAGATTCATTGTGGAATTCAACAGTGTTATTATCTCCAATGAAATAAGTAAATTCAGCGAAACAGTAATCAACATTTCCATCAGCAGCAAGCATTTCAACTCCATGACAGATTTCTGACTGACATCCAGTTTCAGAATTTAATACAGTTAAACATACATGGTAGAATCCAGGCTCAACACCTTCTGCGAACATATCGAATTCATTCGATACTCCAGACTGACCATTTCCTTCATATCTCCAATATACTTCATCAAAGTTTCCTCTTGATTCATTATTGAATGAAATGTTATTGTCTTCAATGAAGAATGAGAACTCAGCGAAACAGTCATCGAAAGTTGCTAAAGTATCATCTCCTTCAGGGAAGATTTGTAAAGGTTTACATAAATGTCCATGACATCCAGACTCTCCATTAATGGCCATACAGATCTCATAGAATCCAGGACCGGGGAATTGAACGTCAGATGGATTTTCCTCATCAGAAACACCGTTTCCAGAGAACTCCCACCATACGTGATCAAAGTTACCTTCAGATTCATTATTGAAATGTACTAAATATCCAGAATCAACTCTGAATGAGAATTCAGGGAAACAATCTGCACCTTGTAATTCACCAACTTGTATACCTTCACAGTAGTCCGCTTGACAACCAGAAACTGAATCAAATACTGTTAAACATACATGCATGAATCCATTTGGAACTGTATCCGCTCTTGGAGAGAACTCATTAGATTGACCATTATCTCCAGTTGGCGTTTCAAAATGCCAGAATACTTTATCAAAATTACCCTTAGACTCATTATTAAATTGAACAGTAAATAAATTGTCTCCGATTGGTTCAATGAAATAAGAGAAATCCGCATAACACATATTATCAAATGCATCAATATCACCTTCTGGCATTAATTGTAAGTGATGGCACACTTCCATTCCATGACATCCAGGTTGATTAGGATCTATATTTTCATCTGCTATAAATAAACATATTTCATAAAAACCATAATCCGAAAATTCAAAAGTTGGATTCATATCCTCAGAACTTCCCTGATCAGCAAAAGACCAATATGCTTTATTAAATGCACCATTGGATTCATTGTTAAAAGATACAGTTAAGGAATCTATAAAAAATGAAAACTCTGGAAAACATCCTGCAGACTCACCATTTTCATCTCTAATTTCAATAGGCTTACAATGATCTGCTTGACAATGAACATCACCATTTTCATCTTTATCAATAATAGTAATACACGCTTCGTAAAAACCAGGTCCAGGCGCACCTAATACCGGATTCATTTCATCCGAAGTAAATTGCTCACCATTATTATGATCTATAAATGTCCAGAATGCTTCAGTAAAGTTACCTTGAGATTGATTATTAAAGGCCATTAAAGTGTCTTCTATAAAGAAGTTAAAATCAGCATAACAAGCACCTCCCTGTGAAACTTCTCCTACTTGTATTAATTTTGTAACACTGTTATTACAATTTCCAGTTTGATTACCAGCTTCATCTTGCTCAGATAATGTCATAGTTACCTCATAAAACCCTGGCTCATCAAAAATAAAGGTAGGATTATATTCATTGGAAGACCCTTGATCATCAAACTGCCAAAATACTTGATTAAATTCTCCATCTGATTCATTGGTAAAAGAAACAGTAAGAGCGTCTACAAATGATGTAAATTCTGCAAAACATCCACCCTCTCCAATCTGTATACCATGACACACATCAGCCTGACAATTAATATTATCATCTTGATCTTTATCAATAACAGTAAGACAAACTTCATAAAATCCATTTTCAGGGAAAGTAAATGAAGCTATAGCAGAGTCGGCATCACCTATACCAGCAAAATTATAGTAATAAGAAC
>JBELBA010000006.1:0-1333 GCA_042095635.1 Chitinophagales bacterium | reverse complement strand
TCCTTTTAATCCACATGAAGTTATTTTCTCCTTTATCTGACTAGTAGTCATATTCTGCTTTAATTATCTTAAACAATAATTGTTCTTACCTACAAAAGTAGCTAAAAGTGCCTATTTTTCAAATAATAATCATTATTAATTCAATAGTCCAGCTCGCTTCAATAAAGCATCAGGGTTAGGTTCTTTACCTCTGAATTTTTTATAAAGGGTCATTGGATGTTGTGTGCCTCCTTGAGATAATACATGATCTCTAAATTGAGCAGCTATATCTTTATTGAAGATGCCATTCTCCTTAAAGAATTCGAATGCATCTGCATCTAATACTTCAGCCCATTTATAGCTATAGTAACCAGAAGAATATCCTCCGGAGAATATGTGCCCAAATGAACTACTTGTACTTCCTACTCCTGTAGATGGTAAATATTCACATTTACCCATTGCTTGCTTTTCAAAATTTTGTACATCTGTAACATCTTTAGGATCCTTAGAATGCCATTCCATATCTAGTATACCTAAACTGATTTGTCTTACTGTTTGCGTTCCTTCGTGGTATTGGGCACTTTCCTGAATTCGCTTTACATATTCTAAAGGAATACTTTCTTCAGTTTCATAATGTTTAGCAAATAAGTCTAAGCATTCTTGTTCAAATACCCAGTTTTCCATGACTTGAGATGGTAATTCTACAAAATCCCAAAATACATTAGTTCCTGATAAACTAGAATAAGTAACATCAGACAAAATACCATGTAAGGCATGTCCAAACTCATGGAATAAAGTAGTTACATCTCCAAAGCTTAAAAGGGATGGCTTAGAAGCCGTAGGTCTTGGGAAATTACATACAATGATGATGTGTGGTCTATTGTCTTTTCCGTCTTTTTTAAATTGACTTCTAAAAGATGTTTTCCAAGCACCATTTCTTTTTCCTTCTCTAGGATGAAAGTCTGCATAAAATATAGCGAGGTGTTTTCCATTTTCATCTTTTACTTCGTAAGTTTCGACTTCTTCATGATAGGTATCAATTGTATCAATCTTATTAAAGCTGATTCCATATAACTTATTAGCAACTTCAAATGCACCAGCTAATGCTTTATCTAATTGGAAATAAGGCTTTAACATCTCTTGGTCGATGTTGTATTTTTCTTTCTTTAATTTTTCTGAGTAGTAAGCAAAGTCCCATTTTTGTAATGTTCCTTCAAAACCTAATCCTTCTGCATAGCTTTGTAATTCTGCAACTTCTTCTTTTGCTATATTAATAGCTTTCTCATATAAGCTATTTAAGAAATCGATTACTGTTGCTGGATTAGATGCCATTCTTTCTTCTAAAGTGAAGTGT
>JBELBA010000005.1:0-24383 GCA_042095635.1 Chitinophagales bacterium | reverse complement strand
TTTAAATGAGTGCGATTACTCGCATCTGTGCGGTTTTAAAACCATTCCATCTATCTCATAACCATAGGTGTCTCTTTCTGCTTCCCATTTCACACAATAATCGTGCACTTCTTTGGCAGATTTACACACTTTCATTTCCTTATAAGGGGATCTAAAACCTAAGTCGAATAATAATTGGGTAGAATTAGATTGCGTTTTTATCGTTGATAAAGTTAAATCATTGCCATCTTTGTCTTCTATCAAACTCACTTGATACATAAATGCTTCCAGGCCTCTTTTGGCTACCTCAGCAGATTCTTTCATTCTTAGAGAACCAGAAGCTGCATTTCTTGTATTAGCCAATACTTCTAAACCTTCATTAACTCTATCTTCATTAAATATTTCAAAATGAGCTTTAGAAATCATCACTTCCCCTCTAATTTCTAGTCTATGAATCCCCATTTTAGACATAGGAATGCTTAAAGGAATTGTTCTTATTACTCTTGCATTATTAGTAATCTCTTCACCCGCTGTTCCGTTACCTCTAGTCAGTGCCCTAACTAATTGATCATGCTCATAAACCAAGGAAATACCTGCTCCATCAAATTTTGGTTCTACAGCAAATGTGAGCTCTTCTTCTCCAGAAAGTTCTCTTGCTTTTCTGCCAAAATCTTCAATATCCTCTAGGTTATAACTGTTATCTAAAGACAACATGGGCGTTAAATGAGCGATCGTTTCAAAGTCTTCTGAAACTGCATATGCTACTCTTTGAGATGGAGAATCAGCAGTCAACAATTTAGGATTTGCTCCTTCTATTCCCTTCAATTCCTTAAACAAAAGATCATATTGATAATCCGTAATCTTCTGCTCACTTAGCACATAATAGGCATGATCACAGTAATTAATTACAGACTTAATTTCATTGATATCGGAAGCAGATAATTGATTCGCTTCTAACTTTTGTAGGATTACAGGAATAAGCTCTTTAGACATATAGTAAAGATAATAGATCTCTCTAGCTTACGGAAATATTGCTCCACGCATTTTGGCAGAAATAGTTGCGTGCAGCGACAACTATACGCAGCAATTTTATTCAAAATAAAGTAGTGGGTTTTGATTCGTTTTGCCCCGTCAAAAGGATCAAAAAAAGATCAAAGAATATCCTTCAACGCTAACAATTCAGTAAAATGATAAGTACAAGTTCCATCCTTCACTTCCTTGTCTTTCAAATTAAGAAAAGCTTGATCCATACCCATTTGTTTGGCGCCACCAATATCCCCTTGCCAATGATCACCTACCATTAAAAAATCTTGTGCTTTATATTTCGGATCAAACTCCGCCATGGCAGCTTTAAAGATCTTCTGTTTAGGTTTATAAACCCCAACATCTTCTGCTATGGTAATGCCAGTAAAGTATTTCTTTAATCCTGTATTATTCAACTTTATCCATTGTGTCTTGGTAAATCCATTAGTGACTATACCCATTTCATATTTGCCATGGAGATAATCTAATAATTCAATTGTGCCGGGCATTAGTAAGGTTTGATAAGGGCATTCTGCAACATAATCTGCACCCATCTTTTTGCCGATTTTAGAGCTATCTAATCCAAAATGAAGGCAGGTCTCATAAAAACGAGCATCTCTTACACCTTCTTTTGTAATCGTCCCTTTTCTTAGTTTTCCCCAAAGCATCTCATTGATCTCGATATACTTTTCCATAAATATCTCTAAAGATGGAATACCCTTAGCATACAAATCATATCGATCTAACAGCTGCGCAATTACCAAATCAGAATTCTTATCGAAATCCCAAAGCGTTCGATCCAAATCGAAGAGAATTACTTTATAATCTTTTTTCATTTTCAAATCTGATTATTCCCATCTCCATAGAATGATTGTATAGGGGTGAGCGTTAACTAATTAAGAAATACATATAAGCTGCATAAGCGATTAGTAAAAGACTTCCTTCTACTCTATCAATATCTCTTCTCAATAGCATCATAGGTAATAAGATAGCCGATAAACCTAGCATCCAAAAGATGTCACTTTGCAAGATTAACTCATTAACATTAATCTCTTTTACTATTGCAGTGATTCCAAGTATGCTTAAAATATTAAACAAATTAGATCCTAGTATATTTCCAATAGCAATATCTGTTTGTTTCTTAAATGCAGCCATTATAGATGTAGCCAATTCTGGTAAAGAAGTACCAATCGCTATCATAGAGAGACTTATTACACTCTCAGAAACATCATAAGATCTAGCTATATTTTTTGCTCCATATACTAACCAATCTGCACCAATCACTAGACCTAAACATCCACCTGCAATTAATAGAGCAGACATCCAGATATTGATCTCTTTCATAGCTTCTTTATTCAAATCATTGCTTGCCTCATCAGTTTTCTTTAAGCCTGCTTTCCTAGACTTACGGATCATCCATATAGTAAAAGTAGCCAGTATAGACACAAAGATGATACCTTCATACCATTCTAATTTAAGGTTTAGAATAAAGAAGTAAAACAGCAATGAAGCCAACATTAACATTGTCCAATCTACGCTTAAAGATGTTTTAGAAACTCTAATAGGATAAACCAAGGCTGTAGCACCTAGTACTAAAGCGATATTAGCGATATTTGAGCCCACTACATTTCCAATTGAGATATCTGGAGAGCCATCCAAAGCAGCACTTAAGCTTACTAATAATTCTGGAGCAGAAGTACCAAAGGCAACCACTGTCATCCCTACAACGAAGGGTGTAATCTTAAATTTTAAAGCAATAGAAGTAGCACCTCTTACAAGAATTTCTCCGCCTCCTACTAAGGCTATTAATCCTAAAATGATAAATATATAATCCATTTTAATTTTGCACCTTATGACCAAATGCTAAATCACCAGCATCTCCTAGTCCAGGAACGATATAACCTTTAGCAGTTAATTCTTCGTCAATAGCACCTACAACAAGATGTGCTTGCGGAAAGTGACTTTCGACATATTCTAATCCTTCTCTTGATGCAATAGCACTTACAATAAAGATTTGTTCTGGTGTACCCTCTTCTAACATGGTCTCTAATGCACCATGTATAGATGATCCTGAAGCTAACATCGGATCAATTAAGATTAATGTTCTATCCTCAATATCCGGGCTAGCCATATATTCTAATAAGATCTCAAAAGATCCATCTTTCTTATGTCTTCTATAGGCAGAAATAAAAGCATTGTCTGCTTTATCAAAGTAATTTAATAAACCTTGATGAAAAGGTAAACCTGCTCTTAATACAGTAGCCAAAACTGGTTGGTGATGTAACTTAGCAGAATGAGCTATACCTAAAGGAGTAACTACTTCTGACTTTTCCCAAGTTAAAAGTTTAGAAACTTCATAAGCAGCAATTTCTCCAATACGCTCTAGATTTCTTCTGAAACGCATACTATCTCTTTGCAGATCAGCATCTCTTATTTCAGAAATGAATTGCAATAACAATGAATTTTCTTCGCTTAAGTTAATAAACATAATCCTCAGGGTTTTTTGACTGCAGTAAAGATAGGAAATTCCCTATCTTTACGCCATGAACACGGAGACAAAAAAGGCGCTGATTGCCTATTTATCAACTATCGTTACAGAAAAGAGATCTGCAACAATTGAAACCGTTCTGGCAGAAAGAACAAATTATATCAATGTTGTAGTAGAGAATTTATATCAGCCACATAATGCAAGTGCAGTAATTAGAAGTTGCGATTGCTTCGGTGTTCAGACCATACACACTATTGAGAATAGTAATAAATTTAAGACCAGTAAAGATATTGCAGCAGGTTCTCTAAATTGGGTAGACATCGTACAACACAATGAAACGGAAAACAATACAATTGCTGCAATTAAGAAACTGAAAGCACAAGGATATAGGATCATTGCTACTACGCCACATACTAATGATTGTAATGTCAATGAACTAAAATTAGAGACGGGTAAAATGGCTTTATTCTTTGGTACCGAAATGCATGGCTTAACAGAAGAAATGATGGAACATGCAGATGAGTTTGTTAAAATTCCTATGTATGGTTTTACAGAGAGTTTTAATATCTCTGTAAGTGCAGCATTAGTGTTAAATGACCTAGTAACTAGGCTTAAATCTTCAGCTATCGACTGGAAATTAGAAGATGAAGAGCAATTAGATATTCAGATAAAATGGTTGAGTAAAACCATTAAGGGAAGTGATAAAGTAGTTAAAGACTTTTTAGAAAAGCATGGATAAAAAACCAAGTATACCATTAAAGTTTTTAAATAGAATGGAATCACTTTTAGGTGATGAATTTCCATCTTTTCAATCTGCTATAGAAGGGAAACCAAATGTTTCTGTTCGATACAATCCAAATAAAAATCATCCAACAAATCTTAATATAGATACAGATGTAAAATGGTGTAAAGATGCTTTCTACCTAGCCGAAAGACCATCGTTTGTATTCGATCCATATTTCCATTGCGGAAGTTACTATGTACAAGAAGCAAGTTCTATGATCATCGATCATATTTTTAGAACTTGCTTAGATCTAAACCAACCTCAAAAAGTACTAGACTTATGTGCTGCACCTGGTGGTAAAAGTTCATTGGTCTTGTCATTATTAAATAAAGACAGTCTATTAATTAGTAATGAATTAGTTGGTTCTAGAGCAAGAGTATTAAAAGAGAATTTAGATCGTTGGGGTTATGCCAATAATATTGTTGCTAATAATAGAGCAGATGCATACAGCGGTTTAAATAACTTTCTAGATGCTGTTGTGTTGGATGCGCCATGTTCTGGAGAAGGAATGTTTAGAAAACATGACTTGAGCATTGAACAATGGTCTCAAAAAAAAATAGATGAACTTTCTTCTATTCAGCGAGATCTATTAAGCTTAATGGCGCCATTAATTAGAGAGAATGGGATTATTATCTATTCTACATGTACACACGCTTTGGAAGAAGATGAAAAGAATGTAGAATGGTTCTTAGAACAATTTCCGGCATTCGAGCAAGTACAAATAGACTTAGAAGAAGCTTGGGGAATCAGTAATCAAATTGCTGCAGAACATTATCCAGAAATAGCAGCAGCTTATAGAATGTTCTTCCATAAAGCTAGAGGAGAAGGATTTTTCTTCAGTGTATTTAGAAAGAAAGAAGGACATGCTGGAAGGTTTAAAAACTCAAAAAAGAATACAACTAGTTTAAAGCCTTTAGACAATAAAACGAAAGCTTTATTTACATCTTTTTTAAACCATCCTGAGGATTTTGAATTGAGAAAAGATGGGGATGAAATATATGCCTTGCCAATTAAATACGTAGATGATATCTTAATCTTAGATAGTCGAATGCGTTTAATCAAAAAAGGTATTCATTTGGGTACTAGCAAAGGTAAGAAATGGATTCCTACACATGACTTTGCTTTATCTAATATCATTAAGAGATCTGCCTTCCCAATTATTAAAATAGGACATGAAGATGCATTGAGGTATTATAAGGGAATGAATCTTGAATTAGAAAATAAACCAGAACAAGGTTGGGCCTTAATAGAACATAACGACAATATACTTGGATGGGTTAAAGTCTTACCAAACCGAATCAATAATCACCTTCCTAAAGGATGGGAGATTAGAAAACCATTGGAGTTTTAATAATAGGATTTCCTTACTAAAAGAAATAGGGTCTATTGTGGAATTTGGCTTTGGTCACAACAATAATTAATTATTGATCCTATACTTTAGGTTATCAATTTGCTTTAGCATAAGCTATCTGCAGATTCTAATAAAGAAGGTTCCGTTAATTTCATAGTCTCCTTCAAAGTGGGCATAAACTTTTCCACTTATTGTGGTATCAGAGATCTCATCAATAGATATGGCTGCACAATCTGCTAAATAATTAGAATCTGTATGCATTAGTTTAACTGCAATATCTGCTCCTTTTGCAGTTTCATACAATCCCTCATTAATGGGTGTATGGATATTAAGTCTAGTTAAAGTATCTACAATCTTACCTTCACAGTTACTATCCGCAACTTCATCTTCAATTAAATCGATTTTATAATAATTGAAGACACCATGCTTTTCTACAGATTCAAATCCATCTTGCATCTGAAAACTAATACCGTTAACACTACCTTTTGCAGTGTTACTTGCAAAAGTATATTCGCATGCTACCCTTGGGGACTTAATACATGCATAAGCAAGCAAAAAAATAAAGATGGATAACAGGCTTCTTAATATCATGATGCTAATTTAAAAACATTTTATTGTCGTTTACAACATAGTAATTTTACTATATATCCTAAAATATCCGGAATACCACACAAAAAACAATACACTTATCATTGATAATCAACATAATATATAAATAATATACGTAATTATTTACGGGAAAAGCTATTATTTATAAGTCTGAAATAAACTGAATAATTTTAATTTAAGTATTGAAAACTAGCCTAAAGGAAACTATGAGAAATTTAAGATTACTATTTTTAGCAACAATTCTAATCCTAACTAATATAGGTGTTGCACAAAGAACTATTGGAAAAGCATGGACCGATAATGCAACAAGAATTATCGGTGGAGACGATGCTACTATTGAAAGCTTACCACACCAAGTTGCCTTATTAACTGGCGACGGTACTTCTCAATTCTGTGGAGGTACTATTATAGACAGTACACATATTATGACTGCTTCTCACTGTTTAGTGGGAAATATTTCAGCACCTTCTGAAGTATTAATTGGATATAGCTCTGCAACACTTGGAGATAACAACATGTTATATGCGACAGTTGCAGAAATTATTACACACGAGAATTATAACAGCAATACACAAGAAAATGATATTGCAATATTAAGATTAAACGCTCCTTTAACTTTATCTGATAGAGCGAAGATTATTCCTATGTTAACTCAAGCACAAGCAGATGCAGGATTAACTGATGCAGATGTAGTTTCTACTATCTCTGGTTGGGGTAACACAGTAACTACTCAAAACTTTGTATCTCCTGAGGTATTGCAAGTTGTTGAAGTGCCAATCGTATCTAACGATGATGCAAATGATGCATATGGTAGAGGACAAATCACTGATGATATGTTAGCTGCTGGTGTTATGGGCATTGGTGGTAAAGATGCTTGTCAGGGAGATTCTGGTGGTCCATTAGTTGTAGACGATGGAGAAGGAAACTTTGTATTAGCAGGTGTTGTATCTTGGGGATCTGGTTGTGCAGACCCTAACTATCCTGGATTATATGCAAGAGTATCTTATTTCGAAGAGTGGATCAATGAAAAACTAGATAAAGACACTTCAGGTGGATCTGATAATGGAAATGACGATGGAAATGATGACGGTGATGACGGTGATGATTGGATGACTTGTGAATCTTTATATATCATTAAAAACTTTTCTGGTGATGTTTCATTAGAATCATTAGAGAATGCGGGTTACCAAAGTGAAAATGGTTATTTATCTGGTTGGAATGACTACGGAGACCAAGCTATTTATGAATCTTTTACCAATGAAGATTTAGTATACTTGTATGGTATTGAAATGGAATTCGGTATTGCAACAGATGGAGGAAACGGAACTATGATTCCTTTCACTGTATTAGGACATACAAATGGTGTAGCTGATCCAAATAAAGTATTACATACGGTTAACGTAGCAATATCCGATATTAATGAAGATGTTAATAATAATGGAACTACAATTGTAGAGTTTGGTCAAGGGTTAAGAATTGAAGGTGGATACTCTATCGGGTTTGGAATTAGCCAAGCACCTGGAGATACGATTGCAATTAAATCACAAGAAGGTGAAACCAACACTTTATCATCTTTATGGAACAATGACATTATTGCTTTTGATAGCGATGGAAACTGGGGAATTAATAGGCATGCAGCAATTAGTTCTTGGTTATGTCAGTTTGAAGAGGATACGACTGTTACTATAGATACTTCTGTGACTAACGGTTCTGATACAACAATTATCGACAACCCAGCAGATACTACAGTATCAAGTGGTACAGATACAGCAATCGTTTCAGGATCTGATACTATCGTTGCAACAGGTACGGATACTACTATTACTGGTACTAATGATACAGTTGTTGTTACAGATTCTGATACCGTAGTGGCTTCTGGTTCTGATACAATTGCAGTTCAGGGTTCTGATACAATCATTGTAAATAATACGGATACGGTTACTATTGAAAATACAGATACGGTAATTATTAATAATAATGACACCATTACCTTACAGATCAATGACACTGTTTCTATTACAATATATGATACAACAGTATTAAATACAACAGATACCATTACTATAACTAATAATGATACTACTGTTATTACTAATACAGATACCATTACTATTAATAACTGGGATACCATTACGGTCACTAATAATGATACCATCCATATTAAAGATGTAGACACGGTTACTATTTACAACATAGATACAGTGAAAATATCTGATACAGTAACTATTATTAAGAACGAATGTAATATCGATTATATCACTATAATTTTACCAAATGGTGATACAGTTGAAGTAGAACATGGAGCGTTTATTGACCTAACAGAATTTGCTGAAGATGATGTACCAGTATTTGATGGTGGAAACATCGGAAATATTGACATTGAAATCTTCCCTAATCCAGTTCAATCTCAAATTCATTTCACTAACAACATGGAAGTGGAAAGTTTAAGAATATTTGATGCAGTTGGTAAGACTTACAAGAGAATGAACAATTCTACACAAGTAGATATTCAAGATTTAAATCCAGGGGTATATTTCATTGAAGTATATTTAAACGGAACTTACAAAACGATGAATTTTGTAAAAGAGTAATCGGATATTAAACTATGGTTGCTAGAGCTCTGTCCTTAATCGGTCAGGGCTCTTTTTTTCTTAAAACTCGTATCCGATAAATAAAGAACCTAAAGCTACTTGCTTTACAAGCGTATAAGTTTCTCCAACTTGTATTGTTACATCATCAGCTGTTTTCATTCTTCCACCCAATGCAATATAAGGATTAAGATAAAAAGCGCCATCTTTTATGTAATGCTTATAATTAACTCTCAATAAGACTTCAAGTAAATTATAGTTATCATCAGCAAATCCATTATTTGCCGTTTCGTCTAAATAGACAATTCCTAATCCTGTCAGCCATCCATTTCTATTCAAATTCCATTTATGGTCTGCATAGAAAGAAACTGCATAATTGACATTTACATCTAAGACATCAACATTATTGACTTTCTCTTGTGCAATAAATAATTTAGGATAATTCATACTAAATACTTCTACATGAAATTCCTTTTGAGGTATGTTATGAGGAATCATCGATCCCTTAATAGAAAAGCCACTCATGGTATATGGTGATATATCTGCAGCTAAAGTAAACTTATGTTCTGCTGGATCTTCTTGTGCAAATACACTTGATCCTGCTAAGATAATTGCTATTAATAAACTTCTCATATCTATTGGTTTTGTTTCAATAATGTGATGCAATTTCGTTTGCAATTATAAATATTCAAAAATGAATAGACTAATGATTATTTTCAATCTATGAAAGCTGCATTTTTAGCTATTTTACTATTTATTCAGGTATTTGTTCTTGCACAATCTTCTATTCTTTGGGAAGTAACAGGACCAAAGATTAAGTGTTTGTATTTAATGGGTACGATGCATATTGCAAATGAACAAATATTAGATCTGCCTGACTCTGTCTTTATCTGTATGAAAAAATCTAAAGTACTAGCCTTAGAACTTGATATGGATAAAACTGGTGGAGCGGCTATGGCTTTAAAAATGATGAAGCTCATCAAAATGCCAAAAGACACCAGCTATGCAGACTTACTATCCAGATCAGACCTCATCTACCTTAATAATGCATTAAAAGAACAATTAGCTCCTCCTTTCGATAAAGTATGGGCAGGATTAAGACCAGCCTTTGTGGGTTTATTAATCTTGCAACAAGACAGTAACTTTAATGCTGATACTGCGCTTCTTCCGTTAGATATGTATTTGCATCAAAAGAGTAAAGACTTTAAAATGAAGCATAAAGGACTAGAAACGATGGAAGAGCAATTAGCTGCCTTAAATGCCACTCCACTTAAAGCACAAGCAGAAAGTCTAGTAGCAGCATTAAAAGACACCACAAGCCAAGCATTATACAACGATTTACTTCAAGCTTATATAGACCAAGATATTGATGCATTATATCAAATTATACATGCAGAAGAAGGAAATTCTAGCTTTAAGCAAAACATCTTAACCAATAGAAACTACAGCATGACTGATAAAATGTTACTATTGGCAAAAAAGAAACGTACATTTGTGGCAGTTGGAGCTGGCCATCTAGGCGGCGAAGAAGGAATTTTAGCATTATTAAAAAAGCAGGGATACACGCTTAGACCGGTGCAGGTCCCATATAGATAATTTTATGTTTGATAGTAACGCGGATATACTTAATAAGAAAGATAAATTTACAGCTGTATTGGTTGGTGTAATCAATCAAAAGCAGACAGAGGTTCAAGCTTTAGAGTATTTAGATGAATTAGCTTTCTTGGCAAGAACTGCTGGTGTAGATTCATTAAAATACTATACGCAAAGTCTAGAAAAACCTAATCCTAAAACGTTTGTAGGAACCGGTAAGCTAGATGAAATTGCAACTTATGTTAAAGCGAATAAAATCGACTTTATTATTTTTGATGATGAATTAAGTCCTTCTCAATTAAAGAGTATTGAAGAATTGACAGCATGTAAAATTCTAGATCGTTCGGATTTAATACTATTTATCTTCCAAGAAAGAGCACAAACTGCACAAGCCAAAGCACAAGTAGAATTAGCACAAATGCAATATCTATTGCCTCGTCTAAAAAGAATGTGGACACACTTAGAAAGACAAAGAGGAGGTACTTCTACTAGGGGTGGAGCTGGAGAGAAAGAGATTGAGACGGATAGAAGGATTATTAGAGATAAGATCACTAAGCTTAAAGCTAAATTAGAAGAGATCGAGAAACAGTCTTCTACACAAAGAAAGCGAAGAGGAGAATACATTAGAGTTGCTTTAGTTGGATACACCAACGTTGGAAAAACAACTACTATGAACCTTCTAACTAAAGGAGAGCTTTTTGCTGAAAACAAGCTTTTTGCAACATTAGATACCACGGTTAGAAAAATGACATTGAAAAATGTCCCTTTCTTACTTTCAGATACGGTTGGTTTCATTAGAAAGCTACCACATCATTTAGTAGAAAGTTTTAAATCTACTTTGGACGAAACTAAAGAAGCCGATATCATTCTTCATGTGGTAGACTTTGCACATCAGAACTTTGAAGAACACATGGACGTGGTAACAAAGACTTTGGGAGAATTAGGTGCAAAACCAGATAAAACCATTATGGTCTTTAATAAGATTGATGCTTATAGAAAACAGCAATTAACAGATAACGATCCATTCTTTTGTGATGAGGATATGCAAGAATTACAATCAACTTGGGAGAAGCGACTAGGATGTGAAGTGATTTTCATCTCCGCAATAGAAAGAGAGCATATTGAAGTATTAAGAGATGCAATGTTTGAAAGTATAAAGGAGCTTTATATTAAGCGATATCCTTATAAAGCGAAGTTTCTTTACTAGAAACTTAGACGTTTATGGCCAAAGCCTTTTAATTTTCCAATCTGCTCCTGCTAACTCATAGACCAATCTATCGTGTAATCTGCTAGGCCTTCCCTGCCAAAACTCGATTCTGTCTATCTTCAATTTAAAGCCTCCCCAAAATGGAGGCACTTCAAGATCTTTCCCTTCATGTTCTTTTTCGAAAGCTGCTAAAGCTGTTTCCATTTCTTCTCTGGTAGCCACTTTGTCGGATTGTTTAGAAATCCATGCACCCATCTGAGAACCTCTTGGTCTGGTTTCAAAATAAGCTTGACTTTCTTCTTGGCTTATCTTCTCTACTTTACCTTCAATTCTAACTTGTCTTTCCATTGCTCCCCAAAAGAAATTAGCAGCAATAAAAGGATTAATCTCCATCTCTTTAGCCTTATGACTCTCATAGTTAGTAAAAAAGATAATTCCATCTTCTTCTATGGTTTTCATTAAAACGATTCTACTAGAAATTCTTCCTTCTTTACTAGCAGTAGCAATATTCATGGCCTCTGGATGGTCTACACCCTTCTCGCAAATCTCTGCAAACCAATACTTAAATTGATTAATAGGATTAGGATCAATTTGAGACTCTTCCAAACTATCTAAATTATACTGACCAGAAAAATTAATAAACTTTTTTTCAGACATGATTAAACCTTTTGCTAAATTGACTGTCAAAGTAAATATACAAATATTAAAGAAGAAAAATTTCGAGCGCTTTCCTATTTGTATATGTAAAAACTTTAAAAAATCAATTATGAAAAAAACAACAATTAAAATTGGAACCTTTGCTTTAGCATTAGTAATGAGTATTACCTCATGTGATAAAGATGCAAGCTATTCTTTAACAAGTGCTGCGGACGATAACAGCACTGCCGAAAGTGTATTTGATGATATATATGAAACATCAATGGATGAGTCGGTAGAAATGGAATTAAGCGCAACAGCAAAAGCTTCTTTTGGAAGAGAAAGAGTTGGAGATTGTGCAACAATTACAGATTCAGTTGTTGACTCAACAACTAATCATATTATAAGAACGATTGACTTTGGAGAAGAAGGTTGCACTGTAACTTGCAAAGGAGAAGAAAGAACTAAAAAAGGAAAAATCATTATCGAAAAAATTGGGTTTAAACGTGAAGTTGGTTCTAGCTTAAATGTAAGCTTCGAAAACTTCTCTATAAATGATTATGAAATTGGAGGAACTAAAGCGATCTCAAAATCATTAAATGATGATGATCAATTTGTTCATACTATCGCAGTTACTTCAACGATTACTAATCCTGAAGGAAATACCATGTCTTGGGTATCTAACAGAACAAGAACCATCCTAGAAGGATATGAAACAGACAAAGATAGATCTGATGATAAAATCCAAATTGAAGGAAGTTCTACAGGAACTAACTTTGATGGTGAAAATTTCTCAATGACGATCACTACTCCTCTTATTAAAGCAGCTGGCTGTTTCTTTATCACAGCAGGAGTTGAAGAAATTGCTCCTGCAGGTAAATCTACAAGAACAGTTGACTATGGAGACGGTACATGTGATGATATCGCTAATGTAACTGTGGATGGAGAAACGACTGAAATCACCATCGGATCTTTAAGAAAGAAAAGAGGTAAAAAAAGAAGAATACTAAGAAGATAGGTTGCTATATTAAAATTTAATTAATGATCTTTTTGAAGCCCCGACTAAGCAGTCGGGGCTTTTTTATATCTTTAACCCGTGAGCAAATATTTAGCATATCTATTGATCTTTATTTCCTTTGCATGTAATAACATGGCAGACAAAGTAGATACTACAAGAGCAGAAGAAATTGCTATTGCTACAAACTTCCAATCTCAAATCATTAGAGATGTGTTTACAGCCAAAAAATTGGCTGATAATATCAATTTACATATTCCTACTTACGATACTACTAACGCAATATTGGACAGTACGCATTATGAGGATATAACGCGCGTTATCGAAAATGACAGTATTATTGAATCGATTGTCCTCGATACATTGGATGGTATTGGTACAATTGATTCCAATACATTTTATGATACAATAACAGTTCTGGATACAGTTCCTTGGATAGATACGATTGAGTTCTATACTTATGAAATAGACACTATCATTGATACACTTTATTATTACATGGATACGGTAACCAATAGTAATAACCAAATCTTATATACTATAGAAATCAATGACTCTAATGCATTTAGATCAATCAGCTACTCTAATCTATTAGCAAATAATGATCTTCAACAATTTCACATTAGTATCAGCGATCATTCGACTTCATTATTAGATTTAGACATTGATTTGGAGTCTTATTGTTTTAGTGAGACTTGTTTAATTAATGAACTTAACTTTAAGATCATTGGTGCAAGTAGTGCTGATTTCAACTTGAATTTTTCTCCAAATATGCTATCGAATGCAGACACGATTCTATGTAATTTTGATGGAAGCTTAGCACTAAATACCACCTTAGATGATCAAATATCCAACTTTTCCTTTAAACAAATCGGAATGCTCTTGATACAAGATTATAATGCCACAATAATTACGCCATTGATTATTAATTACAGCGGTTGCTCTCAATTAAAACAAGGAATTATAGAATATGATGGCGAAGGTGAAATTGAAACCAAAGCTGTTGATTTTAAGAAAACCACATGCGAATTTAAGATGATTATGCAGGTCGGTAGAAAGAAATATAATGCCTATTACAATCAATAAATGAATCGTTAAAATTCCTTATCTTTATAGCCCTTTATGTCTTTAGAAGAAAAAATAAAACCAGGTCTAATTTTTTTGGCAGACCCCTTTTTAACGGATCCTAATTTTAAGCGGACGGTGATCCTTTTATCCGAAAGACAGGATAAAGGATTTGTAGGTTTTATTCTAAACAGACCTTTAAATTTACAATTAGCAGATGCTATTCCAGAATTTAAAGATATAGATGCTCCTCTATTCTATGGAGGCCCTGTACAGACAGACACGATGCATTTTTTCCATACTTTAGGTGATCAAATTAATGATAGTATTGAAATCGTTGATGGTGTATATTGGGGTGGAGATTTTGATCAGGTAAGAGAGCTAATAATTGATAAGCAAGTAGATCCTAATCAATTCAAATTTTTCTTAGGATATGCTGGTTGGGACAAGCCTCAATTAGTGGAAGAACTGAAGTCGAAATCTTGGGTGCTTCATCCTGGTTCTAACAAATACGTATTTGATGAAGAACCCCTAGCACTTTGGAAATTAATCTTAGAAGAGAAAGGTGGTAAATATTCTTTAATTGCCAACTTCCCAGAGGATCCTATCTTAAATTAAGCTCCCAATAACCAATCATATTATATAATACTCTTGCAGCTACATTTGCATCCCAGGCATCATTTCCTACTTCTACTAAATCCATTCCGATAATTGTTTTATCAGATAACGCTAATTGCTTTAATAAGTAGATTAACTGCTCATAGGATAATCCTCCAGGAACGGGAGTACCAGTATTTGGGCACAAACTAGGATCCAAGCCATCAATGTCTATTGTTAAATAAACTTGTTGAGGTAAAGCAGCAATAATTTGCTCACAGATGCTATGCCAGGTTGAACCCTTAAGCATAGCTTCTTTATTGTCCTGATCTGAGAAGAGGCTTACTCGACCATTTTGATGATCTATAAAGTCTACTTCTTCTTGGCAATAATCTCTTATCCCCACACTAACTAATCCAGTAACATTTTCTTCTTGCAATGCATTATACATCACTGAAGCATGAGAATAGTTAAGATCTTCATATGCATTTCTTAAATCTAAATGTGCATCAATTTGTAAGATCCCAAAAGCAATATTTTTAGCTAAACTTTTAATATTACCTAAAGAAGTTGAATGATCTCCACCTAATAATATTACTTGTTTTTTTTGAGATCTATAGCGTTCTACCTGACTACTTACATATTCATTACAAGCTTTTCCAAAAGCATTAATCTTATCGACTAATTCGGCATTAGATTTTGCACCTGATTCTAATAAAGCAATATGCTCTTCAACGATTTTTCTGCATGCAATTGAATGACTTTTAATTGTTTTATCAATGTCAGTCATTGCTATCCCTTTCTTCCAAACATCAGGGAAGTCAGGGAAGTAAAAATCTAATTGATTAGATGCCTCATAAATCATTGCTGGGGCATCTTGCGTTCCATTACCAAAAGAAGCCGTAGACTCCCAAGGAATAGGAATGACCACATAATCAGCTTCTTCTACCGTAAAAGGAAAACCAAATATTCCGGCATTAGTTAGCCCGATACACGAAGGGTTAAATGCAGCTATTTTTTCTTGTTTATTCATCTAACAGTACTTTTGCAAAATTTGGCAATGCAAAGGACGCTCGATGTATCGCTTCATTATAATAACTTAATTGATTAGCCGCTACAAAGTCTTTAATCTTTTGCTCATCTATATCTTTTACTGGATCAATCCCTTGTTTAGAACAGAAAGACCAAGACCACATCCCTGATGGATAAGTAGGTACATAACCTAACATGCAATGCACATTGTTAGGACTAAAAATCCCTCTTAACATCCCATACAATTCCTTATATACTTTCTGATTAAACCTTGGAGACTCTGATTGTCCAACCAAAATTCCATTTTCAGTTAGGGCTTTATAAGCATTGCTATAAAAGTCTTTTGTAAATATCCCTTCAGATGGCCCAACAGGATCAGAATTATCAATGATGATCAAATCAAATGTATTGGCAGGACATTTCGCTAAATATTCAATTCCATCCCCAACAATCAAGTCTAATTTCTCATGATCAAATGCAGATGATAAAGAAGGTAAATTTTGCTTAGATGCTTCTATTACAACATCATCAATCTCTACCATCGTTACTTTTTCCAAAGAAGGATGCTTAACCAGCTCTCTTACTGTTCCGCCATCTCCGCCACCAATCACTAATACTTGCTTAGGATTAGGGTGTGATAACATCCCAACATGTGTTATCATTTCATGGTATACATACTCGTCATTTTCTGTGCACATTACTAATCCATCTAGGGTAAGCATTTTACCATAAGCATAGGTGTTAATTACCTCTACTTTCTGAAAATCTGAATGCTTAGAAAACAAAGTCTCGCCATCGTATCTTAAAGAGAAAGCTACATTCTCATCTCTTTCAGTAAACCACACATTACGCTTAAAAGTTGGTTTACTTTCCTTTTGTTCTATCTGATCTCGCTTAATAGCTTCGATATCCTTCCTAGTCAATAATTTCTCTTGACCTCTAAGCAATTCCATAGAAGAACCATGACCTGCTTTTAAAGCTTCTTCCAGATATTTATAAGATATCCAAGGATCTACACTATCACCACAAGTAAATACATCAATTGCTGCGTATCCAAATTCTGGCCAAGAATGAATGGCTAAATGACTTTCTTCTATCACTACTACTCCACTAACTCCTATTGGAGAAAAATGATGAAACGTAGAATTAATAACGGTTGCGCCGGCTTCTTCTGCTGCTGCTACCATGCTTTTTTCTACATGATTAACATCATTCAATAATTGCGGATCGCAATCGTATAATTCTACCAAGACGTGCCTACCAAGTGCATTCATAAAATCTGACTTTATATTGTTAGATTTGATAAAACTAAGCTTTATTTAGAAATCTTGAGAGCAAAGCATCTATATTATTTACTATCAGTACTTCTCTATTGCTCAGATCTATAGATATAGAAACAAAGAGCAAGCAATTATAAAAACTTACTTCATTGCAGAAGAAGCGCATGATAAAACGACGATTTACTCGGAATTTGACGTTCTCTTTACAATTCTAAATTATTAGAGCAGTATAAATGTGGAAGAAAAGCGGAAAAGTGTTATTTTTACAGACAGTACAGAATAATTTGATATGTCAATTCAACCTGGAGATTTATTAGATCACATCAATAGCCCAACTGATTTAAAAAAGTTGGAGAGAAATCAATTACCTCAATTAGCAAATGAATTGAGGCAATATATCATTGAACACTGTTCTGTTCATGGTGGTCACTTTGCAGCATCATTGGGTGTTGTAGAGTTAACAGTAGCTTTACATTATATATTCGACACACCAACAGATCAGTTAGTATGGGACGTAGGTCACCAAGCATATGGCCATAAGATTCTTACTGGTAGAAGAGACAGATTTCATACAAATAGAAAATACAAAGGACTTTCTGGATTCCCAAAAAGAACAGAAAGTGAATACGATGCATTTGGTGTTGGACATAGTTCTACATCAATTTCTGCTGCATTAGGTATGGCAGTTGCATCAAAATATAAAGGAGAAGAAGATAAACAGCACATCGCCGTAATCGGTGATGGAGCAATGACAGGTGGTATGGCTTTCGAAGCCCTAAACCATGCTGGTACTGCAAATGCTAATTTATTAGTGATCCTTAATGACAATAATATGTCAATTGATCCTAACGTAGGTGCTCTAAAAGAATACTTAACTGACATCACTACTAATCGTTACTATAATAGAGTAAGAGAAGAAGTATGGCAATTATTAGGAAAGTTTGGTGAAGATGCTCAGAGAATTGGTTCTAAAATGGAAGGTGGTTTTAAAACTATCATATCAAAAAACTCTAACTTATTCGAATCTTTAAACTTCAGATACTTCGGACCTATTGATGGACATGATGTTGTTCATTTATCGAAAGTCTTAGAAGACCTAAAAGAGATTAAAGGGCCAAAATTATTACACTTAGTAACTAAGAAAGGTAAAGGCTATGCTTTAGCTGAAGAGGATAACACTAAGTGGCATGCACCAGGTTTATTTAATTCAGAAACAGGTGAAATTAAGAAGAGTGTTCCTACAGAACCTCAAGCACCTAAATACCAAGATGTATTTGGTAAAACAATTATTGAAATTGCAAAAGAGAATGATAAAATCATGGGTATTACTCCGGCAATGCCTTCTGGTTCTTCTCTAAAATATATGATGGCAGAAATGCCAGAGCGAGCATTTGATGTAGGAATTGCAGAGCAACACGCTGTGACATTTTCTGCAGGATTAGCTACACAAGGATGTATTCCTTATTGTAATATCTACTCTACTTTTATGCAAAGAGCTTTTGATCAGGTCTTGCATGATGCTGCTATACAAAATTTACATGTTGTATTCTGTTTAGACAGAGGTGGATTAGTTGGTGATGATGGACCAACTCATCATGGTGCATATGATTATGCATATATGAGGTGTATCCCTAATATGACCGTCATGTCTCCTATGAATGAAGAAGAATTAAGGGATATGATGTATAGTTCTTCTTTAAAAGAAAATGCAGGACCAATTTCTATCAGATACCCAAGAGGTCAAGGAGTGATGCCAGAGTGGCAAACTCCAATTAAAAGTATAGAATTTGGTAAAGGTCTTAAAGTGAAAGATGGGGAAGACATCGCTATTTTAACAATAGGTCATGTAGGAAACTTTGCCATTGATGCCTGTAAGCAATTACAAGAAGAAGGTATTAACCCAGCACATTATAACTTGCGATTTGTTAAACCTATAGATACTGCAATGTTAGAGGAGGTATTTAATAAGTTTGATAAAGTAATCACTGTAGAAAACGGATGTTTAGATGGTGGTGTTGGATCTGCAGTTGCAGAATACATGGTAGATAATGGACACACAGCTGAAGTTATGAGATTAGGTATCCCTGATGAATTCATTGAGCATGGAAGTCCTAAAGAACTATATAAGGAATGTGGATTTGATGCGAAAGGAATCGTGAAAACGGCTAAACAATTAGCTAACATAACTGCTGAAGTAAGCAAAGTTTAATCTTCTTCTACAATAAACGCTTCATGTACTTGGCCATCTAAGGCACTTACCGTCCATACAAAGTATTGTTTTTCTACTGTATTATATTGTAAGTCTTGAATCTTACGCTTAACAGGAACCCTTTTTTCTTCTTGTGTAAATATCCAATCAAAAGATTTAATCTTAGGATTGTATTCTATTGTAATATTACCAATCGTAGCCACTTTTTCTCCAATTTCTAATTCTAGCAGCTTTAAAGCATCACAATAAGTATTCACCTTTAGCTCTTTTTCAATATCAATTTTGGGCTCATGAAATCCTTTTGAAACTATTTTTCCTTTACTGTTAACTGGGATAACAATCTCATATTCTATCCAATCTTCAAATACTAAAGCATAGGTATATATAAAAGCTATTCCTCTGCACTTTACTTTACTTGGTTCTGATGAAAATATCTGATCTAAATCTGACCAATCTACAATCTCAATACCTTTTAACTTCAACTTTTTATAGAGTGAATTACCAATTGTGGCAAATAAGTATTGTTTAATTCCTATACTTATCCCTTTAGGAATGGTATCCTTTTCTGTCATTGATCTACTAAGACAATAGTAAACAGAAGTTTTCTCCTCAACATCAATCAAATTACTACTACTCTTAATTTTGTTACTATCTAAGAAGCATTGACTCATACCTGCCAAGCTAGAAGTAAATAATAATGTAAGTAGTAGTATTCTCATTTTACAATTTGTCTGACACTAATTTAGTAATTTTATTATGATGCTTAAAAATTTGACATGGACTAAAAAATGGATCGTACTATTCGTATATCTCTGTTTTCCCATATTTAATACATACACATTAATTAATATTAATAAAGCATTTCCTGTAGTATTGAATTGGTTTAACGACACAATTACACAATGGTTTGCATTATGGTCCATTTTCTTTATTTATTTAATCTTAAATGAATTGTTAATTGCTTCAACAAAACTTTTGAGTAACAATAGTTTTGGTAAGCTGATAGCTGGTATTATCGTATTTACTAGTATGTTTATGAGCTTAGTTTTCATCTTCGCTTATATGTTGATCTTAAAATGGAATCTGTTAAAAATTGAGTACTCCTACTATCTTCTTCCATTATTGTTTATTGTTCATGGCATATACTTGCTTTGGAGATACTTAGAGGTGAAGAAAAGTAAAGCTGAATAATCTGTATATTTACTTATGTCTGAAAAACGTCCAGGTGCATTAAAACTATTTAAGCCAAGGAATATTATTATTCCGGTGCTTATTAGTCTTGCATGGGTAGTTTGGAGTGTTTATGCTTCTTGGGTCAAAGAAGACAGAAACAATGTAGATTGGAATAGTCATGTATTCTTTTGGCTAGGTTTGACCTTTCTATTATTAATTGTAAGAATGCTTGCCTACATGTGGCGTATCTACATTCTATCAGACAAAAAACTTAATCTCAAAAGTTCTTTTCAGATCATAACCATTTGGGAATTTGCTTCTGCAATAACCCCTTCTGTCATTGGAGGAACAGCAGTAGCCATGTTTTTATTAACTAAAGAAAAAATCAAATTAGGTAAGAGTACATCTATTGTATTAATCACTGCTTTTCTTGACGAATTGTTCTTCATCCTATTTGCGCCCATTCTATTATTGACTGTAGGTATTCCTAACATGTTTCCAGATCATTCTGATTTATTTGAAGCAGATGAATTACTTTCTAATATTGACGACAGCCATTTAAAAACCTCTTTTCTTATTGGCTATCTTATATTGTTAACTTATACTATTCTAATAGGCTATGGAATATTTTTAAAGCCCAATTCGGTAAGAAAATTACTTTATAGAGTATTCTCTATAGGTTTCTTAAAGCAATGGAAGAGAGCAGCTGTAAGAACCGGTATTGATATCGTAACTACTTCAGAAGAGCTTAAACATAAGCCAAAATCCTACTGGATTAAATCTTTCGTTGCCACTGTCTTAGCTTGGCTTGGACGGTATCTGGAAGCGAACTTCGTTATTATTGCATTTATGGGTTATGGAGATCAATTGATTATGTTCTCCAGATCTTTTGTGATGTGGATCATTATGATGATTCCTACTACACCTGGTGCCAGTGGAATTGCAGAAGGTGCATTTATTGCTTTGTTTAAGGATATGATTATGGATATGGAAGCATTGATTCCATTCTTCTGGAGAGCCTTCTCTTACTTCCCATACTTAATCATTGGTGTTATCTTCTTACCTAGATGGATTAAAAGAGTATATGATGTTAAATAGAATAGTACTTGCACTATTCTTAAGTATTGGCTGTTTAATAAAAGCTCAGGTTAAAGAAGGCGCTTTTGATTTAATGCTTAAAAACATGCTGCAACATACTGTAGAGGAAATTAATCCTGCACAACTAAAGATGATGGATAATGTGATCCTTTTAGATTGCAGAAAAAAAGAAGAATTTGACATTTCTCATATTGAAGGCGCAATCTATAATGGAGAAGATCTACTCAATAAAGAACTTCTTCTTAATTACCCTAAAACCACCACATTTGTTACTTATTGTACCATTGGTTATCGAAGTGAAAAGATTGCAGAACAATTAAAGGAAAAAGGCTATCATCGTGTCTATAATTTATATGGAAGTATAGCAGCTTGGGTAAATAATGAATACCCCGTTTACAATCTTCAAAACCAGCAAACCGATAGCGTACATTGCTACAATAGAGCGTGGTCCGTATGGTTTTCGAAAGGAAAATGTGTGTATTAGTCATTCTTTTTTTGTAACTTAAAGTATGTACACTGAAATCATGACTAACGCACCGGACATTTCTACACTACTAACCATCTTCTCAGATTTTAATGATTTAACTCATACTACTTTAAATAATTTATTAGATAAAGTAACAATCAAGAAGTACAAAAAGAACGATTTCATATATCTAGCAGAGGATAATTCAGTCAACATTTTCTTATTAAAAGAGGGAAAAGTTAAGATTGGAAAATATTCTGAGGATGGAAAAGAAATGGTTTTAAGGGTTAATCACGAAGGAGATATCTTCGGAGAATTAAGCCTTATCCCTAATGAACACAGAGGTAATTTTGCTCAAGTGGCGCATGGTAATGCTGAAGTTTGGGCCATTAGTATTGATGACCTGATTGATGTAATGCAATCAGATTTCGAATTCTCATTAAGAATCACACAAATCATAGGTAAAAAGCTAATTAACACAGAAAGAAGAATGGAGACACTCATTTTTAAGGATGCTAAATCTAGAATTGTAGACTTCATTAAAAGAATAGCTGATGAAAGAGGTGTACCAGTAGGGAAAGAGACTTTAATTAAAACTAGTCTTACTCATCAAGATATTGCCAAATTAACTGCAACTTCTCGTCAGACTGTAACAACAACATTAAATGAATTGAAAGAGAATAACCTCATCTATTTCGATAGAAGAAGAATTCTTATCAGAGATATGGTAGCTTTGAAGTAATTCAGTTTCTAAAGACTTATTAGAAGAGCAAAAAACAAATTTCCCAATCGAGATATTTGTCAAATCTGTAGGAGCAGAAGCAGACAAATTATTGGCTTATGGTAATGATATCTTAGACTACCTCAATAGATAAAAATGGGATCGGAAAAATCTTTAAAAGCAAAAGGAAATGACTTAGCTGTAGCACAAAATCAGCTAGACATATTAAATGATCCGACTTATACTTTTAATCAAGATCATCCGTCTTTTAAGGATCATCTAGCAGCAAACGGATTATATCCTTTAAAGTCAACTTCATTAGATACGCTGCAAATCAACTTAGGTAAAATGTGCAATCAAACTTGCACGCACTGTCATGTAGATGCAGGGCCAGATAGAAAAGAAATCATGACCAATGAGACGATGGCTCAATGTTTAAATGCTATTAGAAATAGCGATATTAAAACCGTAGACCTTACTGGCGGTGCTCCAGAAATGAATCCGCACTTTAGATGGTTTGTAGAGGAACTAAGCCAATTAAATGTTAAAGTAATTGTTCGTTCTAATCTAACCATCATCAGAGCCAATAAAAAATATTACGATTTACCTAAATTCTTTAAAAAACATAATATCACCGTTATATCTTCTCTACCCTGCTACACAAAAGAAAATGTAGACAAACAAAGAGGAGTCGGTGTATTTAAAGATTCTATTGATGCTTTAATTAGTCTAAATAAAGTTGGTTATGGAGTAGAAGGATCTGGACTAGAATTAGATTTAGTCTTTAATCCTGGAGGTCCTGGATTACCTCCAGAACAAGCCAGCTTAGAAAAAGATTATAAAACAAGAATGAAAGAAGATTTCGATATCGTCTTCAATAGATTATATACGATTACCAATTTACCAATTTCTAGATTCCTAGACTTCTTACAAGTTGTAGTTAGAACAGATGAATACATGCATAAATTGATCAATGCTTTCAATTTAAATGCAGCAAAAGAAGTAATGTGTAGAAACTTAATTTCTGTTTCTTGGGATGGACAATTATATGATTGTGATTTTAATCAGATGTTGGAAATGAAAACTGCTTCAACAAGTTCACAACATATTAAAGATTTTAATGCTAATTCATTAGCAAAAAGAGTGATTCAATTGGACCAACATTGTTTTGGTTGTACTGCAGGTAGTGGGAGCTCTTGCGGTGGTAGTTTAGTTTAATATTTCGAATTTTAAGACTCATTTTAAGACCAGCTAACATGGAATCAAATTACGATCATAAAGCCTTAATCGTTTTTGCTAAAAACCTTGAAAAAGGGAAGGTTAAAACAAGATTAGCTAAAGAAATAGGGACACAAAAAGCATTAGAAATTTATAAAGAATGTTGCATCCATACCATGACCAACACCTTCGATATTCCAGCTAGAAAAATGCTTTTTTACAGCGATTATATTGAAAAAGGGGATCTATGG
>JBELBA010000004.1:0-24748 GCA_042095635.1 Chitinophagales bacterium | reverse complement strand
GTGCTCTTCCGATCTCTTGTGCACCTTCTGCTAATACTTTAGCTCCGTTCTTTAAATGATCATTAATGAATTGCTCACCATCTACGATGTTTAAGGTTTTCATTATTTCAATACCTTCGAAGAAACCTTTTTCCCATTCTGCTATATCATATTCGAAGTCTGGGTAAGTTGCTAATAAAGCTTTATGCTTATCAACTAACTTGTCATAAGAATCTTTGAAAGTATCTAATAAGATATCTCCGACTCTTAATCCGTTTCTTCCTGTTTTATCCATGTAGGTTGGTCCTATACCTTTTAAAGTAGAACCAATCTTAGTTTTTCCTTTTGCTTGCTCTGATGCTGCATCTAATAACCTGTGTGAAGGGATGATTAAATGTGCTTTCTTAGAAACATATAATTTTTTGCTTACATCAACACCAACAGCTTTTAACTCATTGATTTCTCTGTTTAAAGTAACAGGATCGATCACTACACCATTACCAATTAAGTTAATTGGTCTATCATGAAAGATACCAGATGGTATTGTGTGTAATACATGCTTTTTACCGTCAAAGATTAGAGTATGCCCTGCGTTAGGCCCACCCTGAAATCTTGCGATGATATCGTATTGAGGAGTAAGTACATCTACAACTTTACCTTTCCCTTCATCCCCCCATTGTAATCCTAATAAAACGTCTACTGACATGGTTTATTTATTTTATTTACTACTAATTATTTGAAATATTGAAATGCTTAACAGCGTCTTCTAAAGAATCAAAGTTGTTAAAAACTTGATTCAATTTAGTCATCAATAACAACTGACTAATTTGCGTACTAGATTTTACTAATACAGCTTCTCCACCTGCAGTTCTGGCTTTTGTTAAAATTCTAATTAAAGCACCTAAACCAGTACTATTCATGAATTTTAAATTAGCTAAGTCAATAACAAAGTTTGAAACTCCATCATTGATCTGATCCTCAACGGATTCAATAACTGGTTTAAAGTCGAAATCATTCAAGTAATTTCCTTCTAATTCTATTAAATAGTGGGTGTTATCCATAAGCATATCCATAATTTCGAAATTTTTCGAAAGCGTGAATATAATGTTTTTTTATGGAAAAAGCTGGTATGACTGAAGAGTTGAAGGATTAGTTATCCTCACATTTTGCACATTTTGCACATTTTGCACATTTTCCATACAGCATTAGAGAGTGATGGGTAATATTAAAATTCAATAACTCCCCAATTTTGTCTTGGATAGCCTGGATTCTTGGATCACAGAATTCAATTACCTTTCCACAATCTAAACATATAAGATGATCATGTTGTTTAAAGCCATAAGATTTTTCGTATTGCGTATGGTTATTTCCAAATTGATGTTTAATCACTAATTCGCAAGAAACTAATAGATCTAAAGTATTATAAACAGTTGCCCTACTAAGGCTATATTCATTTTCTTTAAAGTACAAATACAAAGCCTCGGCATCGAAATGATCTTCTCTACTATAGATTTCTTCAAGAATGCTAAAACGTTCAGAGGTTTTACGCAGTTTGTTCTTCTCCAGATAGATGGTAAAAAGCTTTTTAACTTCTTGTATTTTATCAGTGATCTCAGCCATTAAAAATGATCCGTTTGTTCTACGAAGTTAATAAAATCTAGTTCCATTAACTTATCAGACAATGAATTAAGTTCATTTTTATCATGTACATAGACAGTTAGTCTTCCTTCAAATTCGCCTTTTTCTCCCTCAATTGTAATAGATCTCATCGCTAAAGAAAGATCATGAGAAATGACTTTAGTGATTCTGTACATCACACCAAATGCATCTACACCTTTAATAATGATTCCTGTCATAAAGGTGATTCCTTTTGACTTAGACCAGTTGGTCTTTACAATCTTATTACCATAAAGGGACATTAAAGAAATAGCGTTTTTACAATCTGTTTTATGAATATCTAATTGACCTTCTTTATCAATGGCTACCACTTCATCTCCGGGTAGCGGATGACAACATTTAGCTAAACCAAAATTAACTTCACCGCTATTGTCACCAAATACTAAGAAATTAGAATTCTCCTTCAGCTTTAATTTGATGATATCTTCTACTTTAGTATCTCCTAAATCTTTATCAATTATAATGTCTCCGCTTACTACTGGGAAATTACTTAGTTCAGTAAGATCGATCTCATTCATACCTAATCCATAGTATAAATCGATATCTGATGCCATATTGTAATGTTCTACCACTCGTTGTATATTTCTTCCTTTATAGGATACTTTAATAGCTTTAAATGCACTTTCAAGGGCTGTTCTACCAAGACGTGCAATACCTCTTCTTTCTCTATTTACAATATGCTGTACAATAGATCTTCCTTTTGCTGTAATTAGGAAGTCTAGCCATTCTTCAGAGGGAGATATCATGCTAGAAGTTAAGATTTCAACTTGGTCTCCATTTTTAACTTGATGACGAACGGATACCACCTTATGGTTTACTTTTGCACCAATACAATGATTACCAATGGCTGTATGTATTTCATAAGCAAAATCTAGAACCGATGCTCCGGCTGGCATCACTTTCATTTCTCCTTTTGGTGTAAATACAAAGATCTCTGAGGCAAATAAATTCAGTTTGATGTTATCTAAAAACTGAATGGTATTTTCTTCAGGACTATCTAATATTTCTCTAATTCTTCTTAACCAATCGTCTAATTGAGAATCTTGAGTACCACCTTCCTTATATTTCCAATGTGCTGCGATTCCTTTCTCGGCCATTAGATCCATTCTTTTAGATCTAATTTGTACTTCTACCCATTGTCCTTTAGGGCCCATTACAGTGGTGTGTAATGCTTCATATCCATTGGCTTTAGGAACAGAAATCCAATCCCTTAATCGATCTGGATTAGGTGTATAGTGTTCTGTTATAGAAGAGTAAGCTTTCCAACATTCTGCCTTTTCGTTTTTATTATCTGTGTCAATGATTGCTCTAATAGCAAATATGTCATATACTTCTTCAAATTGTACTTTTTTAGTCACCATTTTATGCCAAATGGAATTGATAGATTTTGGTCTTCCAGTAATCTTCACATTAAGTCCTGCCTTAGTTAGTCGATCCTTAATCGGACGGATAAAGTTGATTATGTATTTCTTACGAGCTTCTTCTGTTTCTATTAATTTCTGAGAAATCTCCTTGTATATTTCTGGCTGAGTATACTGAATACTCAAATCTTCTAATTCCGATTTAATAGCATATAGTCCAAGACGATGTGCTAGTGGAGCATATAAGAATAATGTTTCTGACGCTATTTTAAGCTGCTTATGTTGAGGCATTGAAGCCAATGTGCTCATATTGTGTAGTCGATCTGCAATTTTAATAATGATAACCCTAACATCATCAGAGATCGTTAACAAAATCTTTCTAAAGTTTTCTGCCTGTAGAGAGTTTCCTCCAGGCATGGCCTGAGATATTTTAGTTAGACCATCAATGATGTTGGCTCTGCTTGTTCCAAAAATTTCTTCAATATCTTCTAAGGTAACATCCGTATCTTCAACTACATCGTGTAATAAAGCACATACGATAGATGTTGCACCTAAACCAATATCTTCAGCCACAATTCTTGCTACCGCAATTGGATGGAAGATATAAGGTTCGCCAGATTTTCGGCGCATTCCATCATGAGATTTAAGCGCCAAATTAAAGGCTTTTCTAATGATTTTTCTTCCTTCTTTGTCTACATGAGGTTTACAGGCTCTTATTAAACCTTTATAGGCATTAAGGATCTCTTTATTCTCTTGTTCTATGTCGAATGATTGCATGGTTTCTTGGGTATTTTACAACTTAAAAAATAGATACGAGAAAAACAGGGGAAAGATTAATTTTTAGTTAAAAAGTTTAGGATAAAGATATTTAATCAACTAAATTTGCTGTCCATCAGCGCATTTGGTATAAAGCCATAAACGAAAATTGCGGATGTGATGGAATTGGTAGACATGCTAGACTTAGGATCTAGTGCTTCACGGCGTGGGGGTTCGACTCCCTTCATCCGCACAAAAAGCCTCAACGTTTTGTTGGGGCTTTTTTATTGGCAAAAGCGCTAAAAAAGACGTACTTTTGTAGCCGATTGTGGTATTAGCAGTCATTTTTTAAAAATATTATATAATTAAATCTTTACTATCGTGATGAACGTTGTATTAGAAAAAACAAGCGGATTAAACGCTAAGATTAAAGTTTCTTTGGAAAACAAAGACTACGCTGAGAGTGTTGACAATAAAATTAAAGAACAAAGAAAACAAGTTTCTTTAAAAGGATTTAGAAAAGGTGCTGTGCCATTAGGAATGGTTAAGCAAATGATCGGTAAGCAAGTAGTTTTAGAAGAAATCAATCACAAGTTATCTCACGCTTTAGATGATTATATTAAAAATGAAAAATTAGAGTTATTAGGTGATCCTATCGTTGATATGAACGCATTAAATGACTTCGATTTCAATAACCCTGGAGATCTTACTGTAGAATATGAAGTAGGATTACAACCAGAAATTAAAACTTCTTACAAGACTAAATCGAAAGTGAACAAATACACGATCGAAATGAATGATGATACATTCAACAAGTTAGTAGAAGACATGCAAGTAAAGTATGGTAAAGTAACAGACGCTGAAGAAGTAACTGAAGATGGTGCTGTTGAATTCGAATTTACTGAAGTTGATGGTGAAGCAGTAGCTACAAGATTAATCTTAGTAAATGATATAAACCACGAGCCTACAAAAAAGAAAGTATTAAAAGCAAAAGTAGAAGACGAAATCGCAGTTGCTGATATTTTCAAGGTATTTGAAGACAAAAAGTTTATCCAAAATCATTTATTACAAATTGATGATACCCAAATGGAGAACTTAAAGAAGAAGTTTACTTTAACAGTTAAGAAGATTCAAGGTGTTGAAAAAGCAGAAATGGGTCAGGAGTTCTTCGATATGTTAATTGGTGCTGGTAAAGTTACTACTGAGGAAGAATTCATCGCTACTTACAAAGAGCAAATGGTGAAGAACTATGAAAACATGGCTGGAGACAAGTTTGTTAAAGACGTTGTTGATGATATCGTAGAAAACACAACTTTGGAGTTGCCAGATACTTTCCTAAAGAAGTGGATGACTCAGAATAAAAACAATCCAGTTTCTGCTGAAGAAGTAGAAAAGAATTATGAATCATATACTAAAGGAATCAAACAACAAATCATTTTGGATAATATCTTAAAGGATAATGACCAAAAGATTGACGGTGAAGAAATCCAAGCTTATATGGATAAATATATGAGAGAAGCTTTTGGTTTAGGTGCAGATGAAAACATCGATGAAATCGACTACATCGCACAGCAAAAACAACAAATGATGCAAAACCAAGAGTTCTTAAATTTTGCAGTTGAAAATTTAAGAAAAGAGAAATTAAAAGATATCTTTACTGATAAGGTAAAGTTCACGGAGAAGGGTGTTGATGCTGAGGAATTCATGAAGTTGAACTAATTTTCCAAGCATTTAAATCAAATAAATGGATCACAAAAAAGAGTTTTTAAGTTTTACAAAAAGCAGAGGTATGACTTCTGCTTTCGTTGAGAATTATATGTCTCAAATTCAGTCGAGTTATGTTTCTCCAACAATTATTGAGGAAAGACCAATGAACATTGCTTCAATGGATGTATTCTCAAGATTAATGATGGATAGAATCATATTCTTAGGTTCTGGAATTGATGATTATGTTGCGAATGTTATCGTAGCTCAATTATTATTCCTAGAGTCTACTGACCCAACAAGAGACGTACAAATTTACGTTAATTCTCCAGGTGGTTCTGTATATGCTGGTTTAGGAATTTACGATACTATGCAATACATCAATGCTGATGTTGCAACAATTTGTTGTGGTATGGCTGCTTCTATGGGAGCTGTGTTATTGTGTGCTGGTGAGGCTGGAAAAAGATCTGCTTTAGGTCACTCAAGAGTGATGATTCATCAACCATTAGGTGGAGCGCAAGGTCAAGCTTCTGATATCGAAATTACTTACCAAGAGATACATAAGTTAAAGAAAGAATTGTACGATATTATTTCAAATCATTCTGGTCAAGCTTACAAGAAGGTTGAAAAGGATTCTGATAGAGATTATTGGATGACTTCTGATGAAGCTAAGGAGTATGGAATGGTTGATGAAGTTTTAGGAAGATAATTTAGACAGAGATGGATCAAAAAGATAATTCTTGTTCATTTTGTGGGCGTACCAAAGAGGAAACTCAATTACTAGTTGCTGGTGCAGATGGTATATTTATATGTGATAAATGTATCGTTCAAGCAAACAATTTAGTTCAAGAAGAATTATTCTCTGATGTTGATCAAAAAATTATATCTGAAGATATAGCCTTGGTTAAACCAAAAGAAATCAAGGCTATATTGGATGATTATATTATTGGGCAAGACGATGCTAAAAAAGTAATCGCTGTTTCTGTATATAATCATTACAAGCGTTTGATGTCGCTTAAGGATAAGATCGAAGAAGATGAAGTGGAGATTGAAAAGTCTAACGTTATCTTGGTTGGTCCTACCGGAACAGGAAAGACATTAATTGCCAAAACAGTAGCTAAGATGCTACAAGTCCCTTTTTCTATTGTTGATGCTACTGTATTTACAGAGTCTGGATATGTTGGAGAGGATGTAGAAAGTATTCTTTCTAGATTACTTCAATCTTGCGACTATGATATTGCTAAAGCAGAAAAAGGAATTGTATACATTGATGAGGTAGATAAGATTGCTAGAAAGCAAGACAATGCTTCTATTACTAAAGATGTTTCTGGTGAAGGTGTACAACAAGGACTATTAAAACTATTAGAAGGTTCTGAAGTTTTAGTTCCGCCGGAAGGAGGAAGAAAACATCCAGACCAGAAAATGGTTAAAATTAATACTAAGAATATCTTATTTATTTGTGGTGGAGCCTTTGATGGTGTTGAGAAAGTAATTCAGAAAAGAATGAACTCTAATGCTGTAGGTTTTAAAACTAAGAAAGGGGCAACAGTTTCAGACTTAGATGCATTACAATATGTGATATCTGCAGATTTAAAGTCATTTGGAATGATTCCTGAATTATTAGGAAGATTACCAGTTGTAACTTATTTAAATCCTTTAGATGCGTCTGCATTAAGAAGTATCTTAACAGAACCTAAGAATGCTTTAATGAAGCAATATTCTAAATTATTCGAATACGAAGGTGTTACACTTTCTTTCTCTGATGAGGTGTTCGAACTAATTGTAGAAAAAGCATTAGAGAACAAATTAGGTGCTAGAGGATTAAGAGGAATATGTGAAGCGATCTTAATTGATGCGATGTTTGATATTCCTTCTGAAGATAATATTACTGAGCTAGAAATTAGTTTAGAATATGCTCAACGTAAGTTGAACAAATTAGATTTTCAATCTTTAAAAGTAGCCTAAGCAATGAGTAAAGTTTGCTATCTAAATGGCGAATATATTGCTGAAGAAAAAGCTACAGTTCCAATTTCAGATTTAGGATTAACCAGAGGTTATGGAATCTTCGATTTCTTTAGAACCTATAATGGTAAGCCGTTTATGATGGAGAAGCATCTTAAGCGATTTAGAAATTCTGCATTTAAGCTTCGTATTGCTTTAAAAGAAACAGATGATGAACTTGTTGCTATTGTTGCTAAATTAATGCAGGAGAATCAATTAAAGGATGCAGGAATAAGATTAGTGATCACTGGTGGGCAAAGTACAGACGGATTTAGTCCGGGAATTCCTAATTTCTTTATTGCAGTTGCTGCACTTCCAAGTTACGATTCAGCTTGTTGGACGAAAGGTATTGCTATTATGACGCATGACTTTCAAAGAGTGTTTCCTGAGATCAAGTCTAATAATTATCTAACTGCAATAGCGCTTCAAGAAGAAAGAGCAGATCAAAATGCTTTTGACATCTTATATACGCACGAAGGGAAAGTATTAGAAATGACAAGAGGTAATTTCTTCTTGTTTAAAGGAAGTACACTTTATACTGCAGCAGAGAATGTCTTAAAAGGATGTACAAGAGGTTTAGCTTTAGAACTAGCTGAAGGACATTTTGAGCTTAAAATAGCTGATGTTTGGATCGATGACTTAGAAGAATGTGATGAAGCATTTATGACGGGTACAACCAAGAAAATTATGCCTGTTACTACCATTGATGGTAAGCCTGTTGGTAATGGTCAAGTAGGGGAGAATACAAAGCATCTGATGAGTTTATTCGAAGCTCATGTGAAAGCTAATTAATTTGTATTTTCATATTAAATGCCTCCAATCTACTTAGATATCATTTTACCTGTAAGGGTTAATCAAACATTTACTTATGCCGTTCCTAGCGAATTGCAAGAGAAAGTAGCTTTTGGATTAAGAGTTGAAGTACCATTTGGAGTTAAGAAATTCTATGCTGGTTTAATTGTAGATGTGCATGAAAACAAGCCAGATTATGAGGTTAAATATATCGCTACAGTATTAGATGAAGTACCATTAATTTCTCCATGGCATTATGATTTTTGGACTTGGATGTCTGATTATTACATGGCTAGCATCGGTGATATTATGCGAACGGCATTACCTTCGGCATTGCAAGTTAGTTCTACTACAAAGATTAAGTTAACAGACAAATTTGAAAGTCTGAATGATTTATATGCTATTGCTAATAGTCAAAATAGAATGACTTTAGAGTTAGCTATTGAAATCCTAAACAAACTTAAAGCAGACAAATTTGTTGCTATTGATGAGGTAGTAAAGAATGCTAAAAGTAAAAGATGGCAGAGGGCTGTACAGTTGTTAATGGAGAATGGCTGGATAGAAATTGAAGAACTATTAGATGAGAAATACAAGCCAAAAGAAGAAACTTGGATTGGAATAGATGAGATTTACAGGGATGCTGGTAATAGATCGGTACTATTTGAAGTACTAGAAAAAAAGCAAAAACAACTCGATGTTATTGTGGCTTTTATTAGTAAGTCACCAGACCTAGAACCAGTTAGAAAGAAACTATTAGTTGCCGATACGGGCTTATCTAATTCTTCCATTGACACTTTAATCAAGCATGAAATTCTTTATAAGTTTAAAGCACCTGTTAGTAGAATCGTTGAAGTTGAAGATACAGAAGAAGAAATAGTAGAATTAAGTGAAGAGCAAGTAAGATGTTATGAAGAAATCACTCATCATTTAACAGCAAAAGATCATCAGATCATGTTCCATGGTGTTACTGCATCAGGAAAAACGCATGTTTATTTCAAAGTGATTGAAGATATTATAGCACAAGGAAAGCAAGTATTATACTTGTTACCAGAGATTGCCTTAACCACTCAATTAGAGAAAAGAATAAAAAACCGTTTTGGAAATAGAGTAGGTGTTTATCATTCTAAATACTCTCATCAAGAACGTGTAGAACTTTGGCATAAGGTTCATCAAGGAGAATATGATATTGTCTTATCTGCAAGGTCTGGTATCTTTTTACCGTTAGATCAATTAGGATTAATAGTTGTAGATGAAGAACATGATTTCTCTTATAAACAATTTGATCCTGCTCCCAGGTATAATGCAAGAGATGTAGCAGTTTATCTAAGTATGAAGCTTAATATTCCTGTAATATTAGGAACTGCCACACCAAGTGTTGATACTGCTTATAATGTCTTGCAAGGAAAATACAAACATGTTGGTTTAGAGGAAAAGTTTCAGCAAGTAGAACCACCAGAAATTACAATTGTAGATCTAAAGAAGGATACCGTAAAAGGTGAGTCTAGACCTTTGCTATCTTCCTATTTAAAACAAGAGATAGAAACTTGTTTAGAGAATAAAGAACAAGTCATTTTATTCCATAATAGAAGAGGCTATGTGCCTATCTTAGAATGTCAGGATTGTGGTAACATCCCAATGTGCAAGCATTGCGATATTAACTTGACGCATTATAAATATCAGAACGAGTTGAGGTGTCATTATTGTGGTTACTCCGAGCATGTGCCAGATTATTGTCATTCTTGCGGATCTAGTCAAATGGATATTAAAGGTTTTGGTACGGAGAAGGTAGAAGAAGAATTGCAGGTTATGTATCCGGAAGCTAATATTAGAAGAATGGATCTAGATTCTACTAGAAGAAAATATGCCTTTCAAGAATTGATCGATGATATGGAATCTGGTGATATTGATATCTTGGTCGGTACACAGATGGTTACAAAAGGTTTAGATTTTGAAGGTGTGAAATTAGTAGGAATTCTAAGTGCGGAGAATATCTTAAGTCATTTAGATTATCGATCTAATGAAAGAGCTTATAATATGCTTTCTCAAGTAGTTGGTCGGTCTGGAAGAAAAGGAAAAGGTAAAGTTGTTATTCAGACTTTCGATTTGGAACATCCAACATTAGATTGGGTAATGAAACAAGACTTTAATGCTTATTTAACCACAGAGTTAGAACAAAGGAAAGCTTTTCTTTATCCGCCGTTTTCTAGATTTATTAGGATCACAATTAAGCACCAAGAAGCTAGAAATGTAGAGCGTGCTGGTATGGAATTGTGGCGTTTTATGAACCAACATTTTCCAGGAAGAGTATTAGGTCCTGAGTTTCCACCTGTTCCTAGAATTAGAAATAAATACATTCAGCAAATCGTCATTAAACTGCCAAAAAGCAAAACATTAAAGATCGATAAGCGAATTATATTAAATAGAATAGAAGACTTTTATAGTGCTTCTAATAATAAAGCTATACGTTTGAGTATAGATGTAGACCCATTAAATTAAAATTATGTTAGCCTTAATCAATCCAGACGAAATAGCAGACTTAGTAGCCTTAAGAACAGGAGAAACTAAAATAGGTGAAAGCACAGCTGTTGGTGCAGTAGATGACTTAGCAGCAAAAGGTGTAAAGTTTGTAATTCTTGGTGTACAAGAAAGTATAGGCCCAAAAGCTAACTTAGGAAATAGAGGTGCAGAAAATGCATGGATGTCCTTTTTAAAAGCCTTTGTTAATATCCAGGATAATCAATTTATCGATGTAACAAAGGTTGGAATTCTTGGATCATTTAAATATGATATAGAAGTAGATGAAGTAGATCATTTACGTTTACAAACACACAACATTGATCAGGAAGTGGAAGTGGTGATAGAAGCCATTGCTAAACATAAAATGATTCCTATTTTGATTGGAGGTGGTCATAATAATGCTTATCCATTACTAACAGGAACATCAAAGGCATATGAGACTTCCATTAATGCGATCAATTGTGATCCGCATGCAGACTTTAGAACATTAGAAGGAAGACACAGTGGAAATGGATTCTCCTTTGCAATGAATGCAGGAGCATTAGATCGATATTTCATTTTAGGACTACATCAAAACTATAATGGTAAAAGTATATTTGATCAATTTGATGAAGCGAATAAAGATGAGATAAAAGTACTTTGGACTTATTTAGATAACTGGATTTATGGCAAGTCTACTATGGAGAATGATCTAGAGATAGGTATACAGTTTGTACATGAAAAGCGCGTTGGTATAGAATTAGATATGGATGCTATAGCTTACATGCCTTCTAGTGCAATGGGGCCAAGTGGTATTCAATTAAATGAAGCAAGAATGTACGTGGCTAAATGTGCAGCTAATCTTAATGCAGCTTATTTACATTTACCAGAAGCAGCTCCGAGTAATGAAGTAGAAGATAAATTAGTTGGTAAGTCCTTGGCTTATTTAGTTAGTGACTTTATCAAGAATGCTTAAATCTGTTTAGGCTATTTCCCTTTTCCCTTGATTACTGTAAAGACTGTAAAGAATAAGATCTTAAAGTCTAGGCCTAAGGACATATTTTCGATATAAAGGATATCGTATTTTAAACGTTTAATCATCTGATCTACGTTATCTGCATATCCATATTTAACCTGACCTAAAGAAGTTATACCTGGTCTTACTTTTTGTAAATATTTGTAATGTGGTGCTTGCGGTAAGATCTGGTCAATGAAGAATTGTCTTTCTGGTCTAGGACCAACAATAGACATTTCTCCTTTAAGCACATTTATAAATTGAGGTAACTCATCCAATCTTAATTTACGCATTGTTTTTCCCCACTTAGTTACTCTAGGATCATCATCTTTGGTTAATGCAGGCCCACTAGCTTCTGCATCCATTCGCATGGATCTAAATTTGATGATAAAGAAAGACTCGTTATGTGCACCAATTCTCTCTTGCAAATAGAATATTGGTCCTTTAGAAGAAGCTTTAACTCTTAAAGCAATGTATATATATAAGGGAGAGAATACGAGTAAAAATAGACTTGAAAATACAATGTCAATCACTCTTTTAAAGTTCTTCTGCCATTGAGGAATAAGATCTGGGAATACTTCTATTAAAGCCGTTCCAAATACATTGGTCACTTTTACAGAACCAGTAACGATATCATAAATATCTGGAATAATCTTAATGTGCAGATTCTTGTTTACTAAATCGTAAATGATTTCATTAAGCAAATTATGTTCAGAAGACTCAATAGCAATGATTACTTCTTCAATATCATGTTCGGCAATGATTGTACTGATGTTTTCTAAGGTTCCTAGTTTCGGAAGGTATTCATCCAAAGGGGTCTCATTTCCATTCAATTTAATAAAACCAATATGCTTATTACCTAAGTAGTTAGATTTATCTAATATGTCTTTGTATAGTTCTACAGCTTTCTGGTTACCACCAATAATAATGGTATTAAAAGCTACTTTTTGTGTTTCTAATCGTCTTTTACAGCGTGTTAAAAACCACATTCTATAAAGCACAATCCAAAAGATGTAAATACTCAATAAGGCTAGGAATGAAGTACTTAAATGGCTATAATCGCTGATAATGTCATCAGTTAGAATAGTAAAGAATAAAATCAAAACTCCGATAAAAAGCACAATTAAAGAATTAACCAATTCCTTCATTCTAGACTTTCTGTAGATGTCTTTATAGAAACCGAAAATGGCAAAACAGGCATACCAAAAGAATGGGATTAAAATGATTCCTTTAATGAAATTAGGATCTGTTAAACTCCTACTTAAATCTTCAATAGATAAGTGTTCGAATTTGATTTTTCGGAAACAGAAAAAGCTTAACCACGCAATGATGGCGAATACATAATCACCAATTGCATACGCTATTCTAGTGCCAAACCTTCTCATTACTTAGTAGATAAGATCTTAATATTATCAATAAAAATATTGGCAGCTGTAGAGTCTTTGTTTAATAAAGCTTCAACTGTAAAACGATGTTGAACATATTCTAAAGCACTCATCGTACCTCTTAGATTGAAGTAGTTCTTCTTCCATGCTCCATTGGTAGATTTTATCGTTAAAAACCTTCTTAACTCCTGATCTGGACCATTGTCTAAATAAACACCAATAGAAAAATTATGGTCGCACTTATAATTCATTTCTAACATTACTGCAGGGTCTCCAGAAGTTAAAGGATAAGTAAATGGATCCGACATTATAAATTGTGCTAGACTATCTCCTTGGTCTCCTGTTAGCTCTAAATGTAATGCTCTGCTACCTTCAAATACTTCTTCTGTAGAGAATTTTGGTTCGATATGCGATAAGGTTAAAATATCAACTCTGATACTATCAGATTCGAAGCTATTCTCATAAAGTATTTCCATTTGATCATCAGATCTATAAGCCACCTCAGGAGAAATTAGTGTTGTTACTTCAGGGCTTAAATCTATGTTTTCAATATAAGGTGAAAAGAAAGGGTAGGCGACTCTTGTTTCAATGATACCATTAGACATCACACCGGCTTTTAGGAAGATCTGATTCGAGTCTTCAGGTATGATCGGCACTAATGCGGGTAATTCAAATACACCAAGTATATTTCCATTATGTGTTACCCAAGCATCTGTAATTCTTTCGGACTTTGTTCCTACTAAGTTACTATCAGAAATAGTAAAGGAATTAATCTTGATATAAGCAGGAATTGGTTCTGTAGGATTCAACTTTTCACAAGATGTGAAAATGAATAATAATAGAACCTGTATTGATAGTAGTCTCATAGCAGCAATTAACCCATATTTAACGATTGTATTCACTGGCTTATTGTTCTATTTTGTCTAAAATTTGATGCGCTAATTTTAATGCTTTAGCACCATCATTAATATCTACTTCTGTATTACTATTGGTCTTAATAGCATTAGCAAAACTGATTAATTCTTCTTGAATGGCATTGCTTGCTTTAATCTTTGGTTGTATGTAATTGAATTGCTTTTTATTATCATTCAATTCAATTTCAAATGTACTTTGTGCAGATTCATCTGCCAATTGAAATACCTCCACTTCATTTTCTCCAAAATCTACACTGATATAACCATTGTCTTGGAAGAACCTCGATTTTCGCATGGTCTTCATAGAAATTCTACTAGCAGTTAGGTTAGCTACACATCCGTTCTCAAATTCAATTCTTGCATTAGCAATGTCCGGATTATCACTAATTACAGTAACACCACTTGCATGAATATTTTTTACAGGACTATTAACCAAGCTAAGAATGATATCTAAATCATGGATCATTAAATCCAGTACTACTGATACATCTGTTCCTCTAGGTTGAAAAGGCGATAAGCGATGACATTCAATAAACATCGGATTATTGATATAAGACTTAGAAGTAACAAAAGCAGGGTTAAATCGTTCTACATGTCCAACTTGAAGTTTGCAGCCTGATGATTGAATAAGCTTCAATAATTCATCTGCTTCTTCTACCGTATTGGTAATTGGCTTTTCAACGAATACATGTTTAGCATTTTCAATTGCGGATTTAGTGCAATCAAAATGATTTAAAGTTGGTGTAACGATATCTATCACATCTACCGCATCTATTAAAGATTGTACATCATCGTAATTACGAATGCCAAATTTAGATTGTGCATCTTCGGCTTTTATAAGATCAGGATCATGAAAACCAACTAATTCATATTGATCAGTTAAGTCTTGTAAAATCTTCAAATGGATTTTACCTAAATGTCCTGCGCCTAAAACTCCAATCTTCAGCATTACTAATCGCTTTATAAGTAAAGTTAGCAATTTAGTAATTGTTAATTACAGTAATGCACATTAAATCAATGGTTTCTGAGCTTAGAATTTTGTAATTTTATGTCACAATTGCATTTTATGAAAACGGTAGCATATCATACATTAGGCTGTAAACTAAATTTTTCTGAAACTTCTTCTATCGCTAGAGGACTGGAAAAAGAAGGGTTTACTAAAATAGAATTTAGTGCTAGTGCAGATTTATATGTTATCAATACTTGTTCGGTAACTAATAATGCAGATAAAGAATGTAAGACGATTGTAAGAAAAGCAAAGCGTCTTTCTCCAGATTCTAAAGTGGTGATTATTGGTTGTTATGCGCAATTAAAACCAAAAGAAATTAGTGAGATTCCTGGTGTAGATTTAGTATTGGGTGCAGCTGAAAAGTTTAACATTACTAAGTTCTTGGAAGAGTTAGAAGAGAATGGCTCTTCTGTTCATTCTTGCGAAATCAATGATGTAGACTTCTTTGTAGATGCTTATTCTTTTGGAGATAGAACAAGAGCTTTTTTAAAAGTACAAGATGGATGTGATTATGGATGTACTTTCTGTACGATTCCATTAGCTAGAGGAAGAAGTAGAAGTGACTTAATTGAGAATGTAATTAAGAACGCTAAAGAAATAGGAGAGAAAGGAATTAAAGAGATAGTGCTTACAGGTGTTAATATTGGAGACTTTGGTAAAGGGAATAGTGGTGCAAGAAAATCTTCTGAAGCCTTTATTGATTTGGTAAAAGCGCTGGATGAAGTAGAAGAAGTAGATCGTTTTAGAATTTCTTCTATCGAACCTAATTTACTCACAGATGAGATCATTGAATTTGTGGCACAGTCTAAGCGATTTATGCCTCACTTTCATATTCCTTTACAATCTGGTAATGATGCGATGTTGAAGAAAATGAAACGTCGATATTTAACGAAATTGTATACAGATAGAGTAGCTAAGATTAAAGCTTTGATGCCGCACTGTTGTATCGGAGCCGATGTTATTATTGGTTTCCCTGGAGAAACGAATGAGCACTTCTTTCACACTTATAATTATTTAAACGACTTAGATATTTCATATTTGCATGTCTTTACTTATTCAGAGAGACCAAATACAAAAGCAGTCGATTTTGATGGAGTTGTTCCTAAAAAAGAAAGAGCAGAAAGGTCTAAAATGCTAAGAGGATTATCTGAGAAGAAGAGAAGGTTTTTCTATGAGCAATATCAATCTGCAGAACGTTTTGCCTTATTAGAGGGAAAAGAAGCAGAAGGTATTATGCATGGATTCACAGATAATTATGTGAAGATTGAAATGCCATATAAAGAAGAATTGGTTAATTCTATCCAGAAAGTAAGATTAGGCGAAGTACTATCAACTGGTAATGTTGAGGTAGAGTGTTTAGTAAATGCCTAATTACTGCTATATATTGCTTTGAACATTCCTTTTTCGAAACTGTACATAGCATCACCTATTTTAAATTTCGCTCCATTAAAATATTGATTTAGATTGTAAATATCATGAGTAGAGGTGTGCACTGACCCTTTGGTTGCTCGGGCAAGCATTAAATATTGAGGATTTATTGCATTTGGATTTCCACATATAATTACCCGAACAGGTCTTTGAATGTTAAACATCAGATCAAAGTCTCTCATGTCAGATTTGTTATCTGCAATAAGAATGATTTCATCCATATTTTTAGCATACTCTAGCGCTCTGAGAATAGCTTCAACATCATTTTCTACTGCATCTCCACCATGCCCTCTAAGCATAGTGTTTTCCATTATTTTTAAAACACTTTCTTGTGTTTCTGCATTTACATAGTAAATTCCGCCTGTTGTTCCAATTCTCTTAAGTGCATTGGGTTTTGTATTTCCATCATTAAAAAATAAAAAACTTTTTATTCTTCTTGTATCTATCCAATTTTGATACCACAAGAGGAGTTGACTAGTATAGGTATTCATACTAGCTGTTACATCTGAAACAATTATCATATTATTCCATTGGTTTCTCTCAAGGACACTCTTTACGGTTGTATCAGGCAATGCTACTGGGGTAACAACTTTTTTTACTTCATAAAAATCACCGTACACGGTGTCTGCTACGAAGCCAATTTTGTCATCCCATCTAGATTTTATGATTATTTTTGATGAGTCAATTACTTCTAAAGCCGATAAAGAATCAAGATAAGCATTATAGGCTTTGGCATTTTCCAGTATTGTTTTGATGCTTTGGATTTCTTTCCTGCTTTTTTCTGCACTTGGTGCTGGTAGATATTTAATTTGGTAACCGTGAAATAATTTTTTACTCTCTGCTAGTGTATTACCCTCTATTTGGCAAGTTTGTTTCCAAACTATTCGATTATTATCAAATAAAAATCGAGCGTGTTTTTTGAATTGATTTAATCTTCTTTGGTTAAGTTTTTTTTGGTCAAAATCAATACTTTCTTTGTAGGCAGAATATACTAGATTAATAGATAGAACTGTTTTGTCTTTTAAGAATTTAATTTGGTCAGTGCCTTTAATTTTTGATTGAGCAAAAGTCGACGGAATATAAATAAAATAGCCATTTTGTTCAACGTCAACTTTTGCAATAGAGTCTATTTTAATATTAAGGATGTGATCAATAATATTTTGACCAAAGGAATTAAAACCACTTACCAAAAGTAACAGACAAAGGTATATTATCTTCATTTTATTGGAACGATTGATTTTATGAGTTATTACAACTATGACTAAAAACTATTGGCAATAGTAATAAAATCATGTGCATTTAGAGAAGCGCCTCCAATTAAACCGCCATCTACATCTGCATTAGCAAAAAGCTCTTGTGCATTATTTGGTTTACAAGAACCACCATATAATATTGATGTTCTATCTGCAATAGCAGCATCATATTGGTGAGCGATTTCTTTTCTGATGTGTGCATGAATTTCTTGCGCTTGCTCTGCACTTGCTGTTACACCTGTACCAATAGCCCAGATTGGTTCATAAGCAATAACAATCTTAGCAAAGTTTTCGGCAGTTAAATGAAATACACTTTCTTTAAGCTGTGTAGTAATCCAATTGAAATGTTGTTCTTTTTCTCTAATGTCTAAAGATTCACCACAACAGAAGATAGGTGTCAATCTGTCTTTAATCGCTAAATCAACTTTAGCAGCTAATTGAGCATTCGTCTCATGGTTATATTCTCTTCGTTCAGAATGACCTATAATTACATATGGAATATTTGCTGAGGCAAGCATTGAAGTTGAAATCTCTCCTGTAAATGCACCACTTTCTTCATGATGGCAGTTTTGAGCTGCAACAGCTATAGTAGAGCCTTCTAATGTTTCATTAACCATTGAAAGGTGCAGGAAAGGCGCACCAATAATTAATTGATTGTTACCAGCGTAATTAGCTTTAATGGCTTTTACTAATTCCAATCCTTCTTGTATAGAATTGTTCATTTTCCAGTTACCTGCTACAATATGCTTTCTCATATGATTTATTTTTCCCAGCTTCTATACTGAGTTGTATTTTCAAATATATGTTCTAATATTTTTTTCTCTGTATCGTCTAGTTCAATTTTTCTTCTAGACATAACAATTTCAGCTACTTCAAAGACTTTATTTAACTTATATGTACTTTGGCCATTAGCTCCACCCCAAGAAAAAGAAGGGATAAAGTTTCTAGGAAATCCAGATCCAAAAATGTTAGCACTTACACCAATTACAGTACCTGTGTTAAACATAGTATTAATTCCACATTTAGAATGATCTCCCATGACCAAACCACAAAACTGAAGACCAGTGTCTGCAAATCTTCCAGTTCCATAATCCCAAAGTCTAACATGAGCATAGTTGTTCTTGAGGTTAGAAGTATTAGTATCTGCTCCTAAATTACACCATTCTCCAATTACTGAGTTTCCTAAAAAACCATCATGGCCTTTATTAGAAAAGCCCTGTATAACGGAATTGTTTACTTCGCCGCCCACTTTAGATTGAGGTCCAACTGTTGTAGGGCCATAGATTTTAGTTGCTAGTTTAAGTACACCATTATCGCATAAGGCTAAGCTTCCTCTTATAACAGAGCCTTCCATTATTTCAGCGTTCTTGCCAATATAGATATGACCTCCATCCGGATTTAGAATAGCGCAGTTTACTTTTGCTCCTTCTTCTATAAACACTTTACCATTATTTATAACAGTATTTGTTTCGTTGAGTTGTTGCGACTTTTTACCAGCAGTTATTTTATCAAAATCCCAAGCAATAGCTGCTTCATTTTTTGAAAATATATCCCATGTATTTCTAATAGTAAATAACGCTGCTTTAGTTACTTTTTCATTTAAGACTTGAATAGAATTAGCATCTAAAGAGTTTATTTCTCGTGACCTTCTATAAGCTAGAATAGTACCTTCTTCATTTTTTAATATAGTACCTTCTTCTAAAGTTGTTATTTCTTCAACTAATGCATCATTAGGGCATAAGCAACCATTGATGTACAGATTGTCTGCACTATAATTGGTTTTATACTTTTTTGATAAATAGTCCTTTGTTAAGAAGGATACAGAATTAGAGTAATGTTCCCACTTCTCTTTAATTGTAGATATTCCGACTCTTAATGCAGCAACAGGTTTAGTATAGGTTAATGGCAATAAGTTTTGCCAGCAATCATCATCAAAAAGGATAATATTCATAAAGATATCTTTACTATAAATATAAAGAGTTTAGACAAAAAAAAAGAAGGTCAATCGACCTTCTTTTCTACAAACCATGTTGGTGTGTTTATTATTCTGCGCTTTCTTCAGTTGCTTCTGCAGCAGGAGCTTCAGTTTTAGCCGGAGCTTTAGATTTGCTGAATTTTGCGTATTTCGTTTTGAATTTCTCAATTCTACCTGCAGTATCAATTAATGTAGATTTACCAGTGTAGAAAGGATGTGATTTAGAGGAGATATCTAACTTAACTAAAGGATACTCGTTCCCGTCTTCCCACTTAATCGTTTCTTTAGAATCAGCAGTTGATTTACTAATGAAAGTATAATCACAAGACATGTCTTTAAAAACAACTAATCTGTAATTATCTGGATGTATTCCCTTTTTCATAACTATATTTTTAAACTATTCAATTTTTTATCTTGGGGCGACAAAGATAATTTATTTTCTTTAATTCCCACACTAATATTATAATATTTTTAGTTTCAGCCTATTATTATCGTTTTTGAATAAACTGATCATTGATTTCTCCAATATAACTGAGTATTCTATCTCTTCCCATTCCTGTTTTAGAAGATGTTCTAAAAGATGGAGGTAATTCATCCCAGTACTTCATTAATTCAGCCTTAAAAGCGTTAATAGATTTATCTACTTCGGATTGTTTATTCTTATCTGTTTTGGTATAGATAATACTAAAAGGAATACCGTTCTCGCCCAGCCAATTGATAAATTCAATATCAACTTGTTGTGCTTCATGTCTAGAGTCAATTAATACGAATAGTAATTGGAGCGTATCTCTATTAGTAAGATAGTCTCTAATAAATTCAATAAATTTTGCTCTTTGCTTTTTAGATACTCTAGCATAACCATAACCAGGTAAATCTACTAAGTACCAGCTATTGTTTACTTTAAAGTGATTAATTAATTGCGTCTTACCAGGCGTGGAAGAGACTTTAGCTAGCTTCTTTCTTTGGCAAAGCATATTGATTAAAGAAGATTTTCCAACATTCGATCTACCAATAAATGCGTATTCTGGAGCATTGAAATCTGGAATGGCTGCAGCATCCTGATTACTCATTATGAATTCTACTTCTTTAATATCCATAGCATTACCAATTCAGGTATTTAATGTATCTTTGTGGCATAAAATTACTTAATTATGTCGGTTACTCCATATCAGGATCAGAGCAAAACTAAAAAAGAACAAGTTTCAGAGATGTTTGATAACATCGCGTCTAGTTATGATTTTTTGAATCATTTCCTTTCTATGGGAATTGATATTCTTTGGAGAAAGAAAGCGATTAGACTTTTAAAGAAAGAATTAACAGACGTAAGTAATGCTCATATCTTAGATGTAGCAACTGGTACAGGAGACTTAGCTGTCGAAGCAACTAAGATTAAGCCAAGGAAAGTTACAGGATTGGATTTATCTCCAGGTATGTTAGAGATTGGTAAACAAAAAATGAATGACAAGGGCTTAGATCATATGGTAGATATGATAGTAGGTGATTCTGAAAATCTTCCTTTTGAAGATGAAACATTTGATGGAATTACTGTTGCTTTCGGAGTTAGGAATTTTGAGAATTTAAAGAAAGGATTAGGTGATATGAGAAGAGTACTAAAAACAGGGAGTACTGCTATTATCATGGAGTTTTCTAAGCCTAAATCATTTCCATTTAAACAATTATTCAACTTATATTTTTTCTATATCTTACCTGCATTTGGTAAGTTGTTTTCTAAGGATAATAGAGCATATAAATATTTACCAGAATCAGTTCAGGCTTTTCCAGAAGGAAATGAAATGATTAATATTTTACATGAAGTTGGTTACACTAAAGCCAGGTATATTCCGTTAACAATGGGTATATGTTCGATTTATTTGGCAAAAAAATAGCATTAAGTGTTTTCTTATTGATTGCGTTATATGGATTAACGCAACCAGTTGGGACAAATCTGCCAAACTACGATAAAGAGTGGTTACATTTCGGAATCACTTTAAATTCAAATGTATCTTCATATAAGATTTATAGGGACTTGTCGCTAAATACTGACGACAGTATTATGACAGTTAATTCTACAAGAAATCCAGGTTTTGGGGTAGGGATTATATCTAATATTGCATTTTTAAATTATTTCGATTTACGTTTTATTCCTACTTTATCATTTGCATCCAGAAGAATTAGCTATCAGATGGTTACTGGCTTGCCAGCTAGTAAAGCCACTGAATTTATAAATGTTGAATTTCCAATGCATCTTAAAGTTAAATCTGCAAGAATGGATAATTTCAGGTTTTATATGCTTGGCGGAGGTAAGTATTCTTATAATATGGTATCTAATTCTAATGCAACAGATGAGAAAGCTAGATATTTAGTAATTACAAATCCTGGTTTTTGGGCCTTAGAATATGGTGCAGGGACAGATTTTTATTTTGAAATGTTCAAGTTTTCTCTAGAAGTTAAGCTAACAGATGGTATGGGAAGTATTCTTAAAGATGGTCAGACTTTAAGATATGCCACCGTTATCGATAAATTAATACCGAAGACGATTTTGTTTTCATTACACTTTGAATAATCATTATATTTAACCTTAATACGATAAAATCGTAGGCATTTTGTACGGGTTACTTTCTTTGAATTATAGGTATATAAAGTATCCCGTGCAATTTTATTAGATATTTTAGATTATATACTGTGAAAAAGCTATTACTATATTTTTCTTTTTTAGTGGTTTTAACTGCTCTAAAAGGACAAACTTCTCTTTGTAGAGATATATCTAGACCCGGAAGTATTACTGGAGCAAGCACCTCTTCCTATTATTTTTATGTTAGTGCGGATGGAGATGGTGCTAATGCTGCTGATGTAAATCTTGAATTTACGGGTTTTTTAGACAGTTTGAGCGTTAGGGTTTTTAAAGACGGTGGAGATAATGCTCTAGATCAAGGAGCAGGTGATGATGTTTTGGTGCGAGATGATACTTTAACTGGAGGTGTAGGTTTAGATTCAACACTTTTAATAGATGATGCTACCCATGATAAAGGGGACAAATATTTTGTTGTTGTAACAAGAGGAATCGATGGGTTTGCTGGTACCATTAATTATTTCATCAAAGGGACAAATAACGGTGTTTTTGGCGAACCTACAGTAGATATATCTTTTATTGGTGATAACTCTGGCTGTTTAGGTTCAACGTTTAATGTTTCTTCTACTATAACGGGAGATGTTGGAGATAATGTTACCTATCAAAGAACCAACGATGCAGGAATATTGGATGCCTGGCCTCAACTTGAAGTGGATGCAGAATCATTCTCTATTACACCTAGTGCTGTTTTCGATATTGAGGTTGAAGTAACGAACGAATGTGATGATGATGATGATGATTTGAAACCAAATATTTTAAGCGTTGGAGTTAGTTTGTCTGTTGTGGGATCGCCATGCGTAGGTGAAGAAATAACCTTGAATGCTGCTTCTTCCTACTCAGGTGGAGCTGCTGTAGTTATGGATGAATGGGACTTTTTTATTGATGACGATGGTGCTTTGGACGATGATTTTCCTTTGGATGTAGCAGCAGAGATTATTGACCCAAATGATCATGGAGCTAACCCTGATATTGAAAATAGCCAAAATTATGCAGGTGCAGCGGGGCAAGAAAATCCTAGATCACACAGTTATGATGCTCCTTCAAATGAGACAATTCAAGTTAGAATTATAGCTACCACTGATCAGTGTGGTGAAATAACTAAAGATACCACACTAAGTATATTTCCTGAAGTAAGTGTTTCAATAGCCGAAGATAGTCAAATCGTATGTCAGGGTGTAGACGTCGATTTAACGGCTAATGCAGTAGGTGTTGGGGATATTGTTTATGACTGGTCTAATTCTGGAAATGGAGCTATTACAGAAACCCCAGTAGGAAACATATTAACTGTTAGTGGTATACCTGGGGGCTTGAGTTATAATTATGCCGTGAAGGTTACAGACGATAACGGTTGTTCAGATTCAACCGGAGTAGCAGACTCCTCTTACGCAGAGGCGGTTGCTTTTCCTGTATTAACGATTTCTCCGATGCATGGTGCAACACCAATTCCTGATGGTGCTGTTGCAGGGGATCCTAACGCTGCAAGACCTGGAACTGGTCACTCAATTAGTGGCTTAGATGGTTGGTGTGTTGATGAGGAAATTGTTTTTGATATTGATATCACTTCTCCTGAGTCTAACTTTACTATTGCTTGTTCTTCAGATAGTATTGCAGATTTAGAAAATGTAGGTAAGCTCGATAATTTGATGTCTCACACAGTAGTTGATAGTAATCAAACATTGGTTTTTAGTGTAACTAGTGATATTTGTACTGAAGCCCAAACAGATACTTTTATTGTTACGGTTCATACTAACAAACATACTACAAGTCCAGATCCTTTTTGTATAAATAATACCACCGATTTACATATTGCTAATTTTGTTGCAGGTAGTGATATCACATGGATTGCTGATACTTTAGTAACTGATAATGGAAATAGTACAGTGACAACCGACCTTGTGGGTGATTTAAGTACTTACACCTATAGTGTGACTGTTGTAGATGATGAGAGTAAGTGTACCTCTACGGTTGATTCCAATTTTACAGCGCAAGGAGATTTACCATTAGAAATCATTGATTCTGCAATTTATGTTTGTGATGGTAGTCCTTATAGCCCTGGAGTTCAAGCCACAGGTGCAGCGCCAGGTGGTTTTAATATTGAAGATGATGTTACTTATACCTGGACAGTTAATGGGGGTGTGCCTCCGCTAGGTGATCCTGGTGATACTTCTACTTTTGAAGTAACGCCAAATGTTGATGTAATTTATGATGTTTTTGCCACTAATGGAGTTTGTAATTTTACAGATAGTACGATCATTACTGTTACGCCTATTCCTGCAGTTAATGCCGGTGTTTCGGACTCTACTATTGTGTGTGCTGGAAATTATATTACTTTAACTGACTCAGGTGGTTCTAGCGCGCAAAATGGAACTATTAC
>JBELBA010000003.1:0-26680 GCA_042095635.1 Chitinophagales bacterium | reverse complement strand
GCTTTTTTTTTGCCTAAGAATTTATTAAAGTCAATTTCAAGAGACATATAGCTCTTAGTTTACTATTGTTATGAAGTTGCAGTCTATAAGTTAATCCGATAGAGTTTGGTCTGAAAGGATATATTAGGCTATCGTACAAAGTAATTGAATTTCTGCATCCAATCATTAGATTAAAGAATTTAGTTATTAGATAGATATCTAATCTATATTTCTCTAATTCTAACTTTCTTCTTTTTGATTCTAGTATTATTCAATGTCTGGATAATGTGATCAGCTTTATTTTTAGCTACAGAAACAAAGGCACAATCTTGCTTTAATTCAATTACTCCAAGTTCATCATTTTGGATGTTACCTTGTTTAATGAACGTACCAGCTATATCTCCTTTCGATATCTTATCTTTTCTGCCTCCGGAGATAAAAAGTGTTGTCCATGACGATGGCGATGGTGCAGCTTGTTCTTTTATTTTCTGATAATGTTCTTGGTCTATGTAGTCTGGAAAGATTTCATCCATTCCTTTTAATAAGTATGCTGTGCCACTAGCATGCATTCTAGCTGTTCTTCCATTTCTATGGATAAACTCTTCTTTACTATGTGGTAGATGATAATGGATGATGAATTTAATCTCAGGAATATCAATTCCTCTTGCTGCTAGGTCAGTAGCTAAAAGTAATTGATGTGTTCCATTTCTAAATTTGATTAATGCTCGTTCTCTATCTTGTTGTTCTAAACCTCCATAAAAGTTAGCATGGCTTATGCCTTTATCTTCTAAGTAGTCACTGATTCGCTGTATACTATCTTTATAATTACAGAAAATTATACCAGGCTGATTTCCTAAATGACATAAAGTATGAAACAATGTTTCCAACTTGTCTTTACTTGGAGATTGGACAGTTAATATTTGTAGGTCTTCTACTTTTTCATTGGTATAATCTACAATTATTGGTTCTTGTATTTTAATAAAACTAGGCAAATGATCTGCCTGTGTTGCTGATGTAAGTACTGTTTTTTTGTTAGCGTTAGTTGCTTTAATAATTTCAGACATTTCATCTTCAAATCCTATTTCAAGAGATTTATCAAATTCATCTAATACTAAAGACTTTAAATTGGATACATCAATTGTATTTCTTCTTATATGATCAGCTATTCTACCTGGTGTTCCAATAAGAATACTTGGTGTATGGTTTAAGTCTTGTCTGTCCTTCGTAAAAGCTCTTCCTCCATAAAAGGCATTAGCTTTATATCCAGCACCCATTTCTCTAATTACTTGTTCTATTTGTATAGCTAGTTCTCTAGTTGGGACTAATATTAAAGATTGTAGTTGGTTTTCATTCTTGTCCAATAATGAAATTAAAGGTAGCAAGAATGCTAATGTCTTTCCACTACCAGTGGGTGAAAGAATAAAAACATCTTTAGCAGAGTAGATAGCCAAACTTGCTTCTTCTTGCATAGGATTAAGCTGATTAATCTTCAACTTAGAAAGTATTGCGTTCTTATTCTTATTCTCCATAATGCTAAGTTATTGAATATAATCTGGGTACTGATATTAAAATTTCTATTATATAAATTATAAAAATAAGATATATCTATTTAGTTTAGATTAAAAATAAGATTATATGTTAGTAAAGACATTTGGATCTGCAGTATTTGGTATTGATGCAACAACAATTACTGTAGAAGTAAATATAGATAAAGGTGCTGGTTATCATTTAGTAGGATTACCCGATAGTGCAGTTAGAGAAGGATATCAGAGAATTGAGGCTGCTATTCAGAATAATGGTTTAAAGATGACTAGGAAGAAGATTGTTGTAAATATGGCTCCTGCAGATATTAAGAAGGAAGGTTCTTCCTATGATTTACCCATTGCCATAGGAATATTAGCAGCTTCTAATCAAATATCTACCAAGAAGATTGAAGACTATATTATTATGGGAGAATTGTCTTTAGATGGAGAATTGCATCCAATTAAAGGCGCATTACCTATAGCCATACAAGCTTTAAAAGAAAATTATAAAGGAATCATAGTTCCATTTGATAATGGCAATGAAGCAGCTATTGTAAGTAAGCTTGATGTATATGCCTGCAAGAACTTAGAAGAAGTGATCGAAATATTAAATGATAAGTCTTGACTATTCCCTGTCGAATATGATACCAGATCACTGTTCTACGAGAATTTGAATAACTCCACGATTGATTTCTGTGATATTAAAGGGCAAGAGCATGCAAAACGAGCAATGGAAGTTGCAGCAGCAGGTGGTCATAACATTATTTTGGTAGGACCTCCAGGTTCTGGTAAGACAATGTTATCTAAAAGATTGGCAACTATTTTACCTCCATTAACTTTAGAAGAAAGTTTAGAAACTACTAAAATACATTCAGTAGCTGGTATGCTTACTGGTGGTCATTCTTTAATGACAACGAGACCTTTTAGAGCACCTCATCATACGGTGTCTAATGCTGCTTTGGCCGGAGGTGGTTCTTATCCTAGTCCTGGTGAAATTTCTTTGGCTCAGAATGGTATATTATTTTTAGATGAATTACCAGAGTTTAATAGATCTGTCTTAGAAGTGTTAAGGCAACCATTAGAAGATAGACATGTTACTATTTCCAGAGCTCGATTTACAGTAGATTATCCTGCTAGTTTTATGTTAGTGGCTTCTATGAATCCCTGTCCTTGTGGTTTCTTTACTATCCCTGAAAAACAATGTGATAACACTAATGTATGTGCACGGAAGTACATGGGGAAAGTTTCTGGCCCATTATTAGATAGAATTGATATTCATTTAGAGGTTCAACCTGTTGAAATAAATGATTTGGGTAGTGAAAGAATGGGAGAGAATAGTGATACAATAAGAGCTAGAGTGATTAAAGCTAATACTACTCAAAAAGAAAGGTTTAAGACTTTTGAAGGGATACATACTAACGCTCAAATGGAACCTAAGATGATACGAGAGTTATGTCAATTAAAAGAAAGTAGCAAGCAGTTAATAAGAGTCGCCATGGAAAAATTAGGTTTGTCTGCAAGGGCTTATGACAGAATCATTAAAGTGAGCAGAACCATTGCAGATTTGGAAGGGGTAAAGGATATTGAAGATTATCATGTAGCTGAAGCTATTCAGTACAGAAGTTTAGATAGAGAAGGTTGGCTGAATTAAATCGTTTGGTATATATCTGCATATTGTCTTCCTAATCCATCATAATCTAGTCCATAACCAACTACAAATTTATTAGGGATATCAAAGCAATTATAAGCCACTTCGATTGGGTATTTAATGGCATCAGGTTTACTTAAAAGACTAGCAATCTCTATACTTTTAGGTTGTTGCTCTTTTAAGTAAGGCATAATTTTATTGAGTGTATTTCCTGTATCTACGATATCTTCTATAATGATGATTGATCTATCTTTGATATCTGTATTTAGTCCAATCAATTTATTCATGTTGCCAACCGCTGTTCCTTCATAAGAACTTACTTTAACAAAAGAGATTTCTGCAGTAATATTAACACTTCTAATAAGGTCGGAAGCAAATATGAATGAACCGTTTAAGATGGCAATGAATAAAGGTATTTCATTTTCATAGTTTTGATCAATTTCAGCAGCAATTCTGTTCACCTGCTTGGTAATTTCTTCTTTAGAAATAAACAACTTAAAAGCTTTTTCATGTACTTGAATATTAGCCATTATTGAACTGTTTTAATGATCAACTTTTGCCCTTCATTGATCACATTATTATCAATTTTATTCACTTTGATTAATAGATCTATATTGATATCAAACTTCTTAGAAATGCCATATAAAGTATCTCCTTTCTTTACAATGTATACAATACCTCCAGAGTTAGGATCTATTTTTTTCTTTCTTAAATAGCCCTTTCTTTTTTTATTTAGATAAACCTTTTCACCAACGATAGGTTTGTCATTTTTATCTGCGAAATTTCTTCTTAATATAAGTTTTAGTTTTACACCGTATTCGTTAGAAATATATTCGAAGGTTTCTCCTGCTCTAACTATATGATATTTCTTATTACAGACATTACGTTTAGGAGATAAGTAGAATCTATCACCAGCGTTTAACTTTTGACTAATACTTTTAAGATCATTGTATTTTATCAATTTCTCAACTGGCACTTCATGACGCTTTGCAATCACTTTGACATTGTCTCCATTTCTTATAGATACTGTTCTAATTCTATTGAATTCAAATATTCCTAATTGATCTCTAGATTCTAATCGCTTATTACCTTTCTTATCGAAACGCGTCAGATTATATTTTTCAATTAATGAAATTAATAACTGTGGATATTTAGGGTTGGTTGCATACCCAGCTTTTTTTAATCCAAGTGCCCAAGCTTTATAATCTGTAATTTTATATTCGAAAAGGAAAGCATATCTTTTTCTTTGTGTTAGGAAGTCGGAATGATCTCTAAATGAATGTTCTGCGGTTTTATATTTTCTAAAACACTCATTAGCTTCGTCATCATCCATTCGCATCGATGGTCCTTTCCAATCATTATGGCATTTAATACCAAAATGATTCTTGGCTTTAGTAGCTAAATCAGAATTTCCGTTTCCAGATTCTAGTATTCCTTGTGCAATAGTAATACTTGCTGGGATACCTGTGCGATTCATCTCCTTAACAGCAACATCTGCATACATGGCTATATAATCTTCAGGATTCATTTTGTCTTGTGCAAAGACAAAACTTGAGAAGGAAATAAACAGCAGGACGATGTATCTCATTATTTAACTTTTCTAATTACATTAATACCATCTCTAACCGGCAAAACTACATTTTCAACACGATCAGATTTTAATACTTTAAGATTAAACTCAATTAAAGCTTGCGTCTGTTTATCATCCGTATTTTCTAGTACTTTTCCACTCCATAATACATTGTCTGCAAGTATAAATCCTCCAATACTAATTTTGTCAATCACTTGATCAAAATATAATGGGTAATTAACTTTATCTGCATCCATAAATACAAGGTCAAATGGGCCTTCAATCTTCGGAATTTCTTCGGAAGCTTCTCCAATCACTTGTTCGATATGTTCTTCAACACCAGCTTTAGCAAAATATTTATTACAAATATCTTGTAACTCTTCGTTAACATCGATAGTTGTTAATTTACCACCTGCTTGCAAACCTCTGGCCATACATATAGCAGAGTAGCCTGTATATGTTCCAATTTCCAAAATATGTTTCGGTCTTATCATTTTACTTAATAAGCTTAAAATATTGCCTTGTAAATGACCACTTAACATTCTTGGGGTTAGCACATTAAGGTAAGTTTCGCGGTTTAATTCGTTTAATACTTCATCTTCTGGAGTTGATAAATTTTCGCAATAATCTTGTATTTTCTTCGATACGAAATCCATAAAGTCAATTTTCTTTTAAAATTAAATAAACATCATCATATAAAAGATCTTATTTTTTCGTTTTTGTCTACATCAAGAAATTGTATTTGTTGGATAATCCTTATTTTAGAGCATATGACAAAGTCATTGAACATACTATTAATTCTATTATTTAGCTTAACTGGTTTTGCTCAAGATAATTTGGGTATTGGAGAATGGCGTGCACATTTACCTTTTAACTCTACCGTAAGTGTTACAGAAAGTGAAGATCATATATATTTCGCTACAAGAGCAAGTATATTTTCTTTAGATAAAACGGATAATACAGTTATTAAATATAGTAAGGCTGATGGCTTAACTGGTTATGGTATATCTGTTATCAAATACTATGACGAACAAGAATTAATAGTAGTTGGGTATAGCAATGGTAATATTGATTTATTTAGTGAAACAGCTGTTTTCAATTTACCAGATATTGCTAATAAGTCGATGACTGGTAGTAAATCTATTAATAACATTACTATACAATCAGATACCGTCTATCTTTCTTGCGACTTTGGCGTAGTAGTGATGGATTTAGAAAAAAAAGAAATCATTAATACTTATTTAATAGGTGATGAGGGTAGTCCAACTGTAATCTCTCATTTAGAAATTTATAATAACGAGATCTATGCATTAACTGAGGATGGATTAAAGCATGCACATTTAAATTCGCTTAATTTGGCTGATTATGCATTTTGGACGGAGTTGGAAGGGAGTGATACGATTGCTATTAAAGCGATATCTACTTGGAATGATAAACTAGTTGCAAGTTTTGACGATACACTTAAAACTTTTGATGGAACATCATGGCGTAACTTATATGCAGACTCTAGTCATGTTTTTGTTCAAGATTTATTTTCGAATAATGGCCAGCTTACAATTTTACAAAGATTGTCACCTGCTGCTCAAAGCGGATCGAATCGAAGAGTTGTAATATTAAATGAAGCAGAAGAAAAGTCTACTATTCATTTTTCTAGTTTTTCAGTTCCTGAGAAGATTTTAACTTCCGAAAATGGACAAATCTATATGGCAGATTCGCATATCGGATCCTATATTATTTTTGAAGGAGGAAAGACTCAAATTAGACCTAATGGACCTTCTTCAGAAGAAGCTTTTGATTTTTACTTTGCAGATAATACAATGTATGTAGCTGCAGGTGGTGTTACCTCAAGTTGGGGTTTTAAGTTTAATTCTAGAAGGGTTTATACTTTTTCGGGTACAGATTGGTGGAGGATTAATTCTGATGGTTTAGCTTCTACCTATGATATTTTAAGAGTCATTAAAGATCCTGTATCAGGACATCTTTATTTTGGTTCTTATGGAGGCGGTCTTATAGAGTATACTGGTAGCGAAGTTGTAAATATGTACAAAGATTCTATTTACACTTATCAAAATGGTGCTTATGTTGCTGCGGGTACTACCACAATGAAAGGAACAGTGGGACATGAGTCTAGTTATAGAATAACTGGTTTAGCTTATGACGAATACAACGATCTCTGGATTGCTGGTTATGGTTCTAGTAAACCACTCACGGTAAAAACCGCTAATAACCAATGGTATTCTTATGCTCCTGATATTAGTTTAGGATCTAATTATGTAGGTAAGCTATTGGTAGATAAAGCTGATCAGAAGTGGATGATATCTCCTAGAGGAATGGGAATAGTGGTCTTTAATGATGGTGGTACATTGGAAGTGACAAGTGATGATCAATGGAAATTGCTTAATGGAAGTTCGACAGAAGGGAATCTACCTTCTTCGGATGTTTATGATATAGCCATTGATGATGATGGAGAAATATGGGTAGGTACCTTAGATGGCTTGGCTGTGTTTTATTGTCCTGAGATCGTTTTTGGAGATGGCTGTAATGCACAAAAGATTAATATTGAAAAAGATGGGTATATCGGCTATGCCTTCGAATCTAAGTTAGTGACTGCTATTGAAGTAGATGGTGCTAATAGAAAATGGATTGGAACAGAAAATGGTGTATACTTAATGTCTGAAGATGGTACGCAAGAGTTATTGCATTTTAATGAAGATAATAGTCCTTTGCTTTCTAATAATATTGTAGACATAGGTATTAACCACACCACAGGGGAAGTATTTATTGCCACTGATAGAGGGATCATAGGATATAAAAGTACAGCCACTAAGACAGAAGAAAACACTAGTTTCTTAATTTATCCAAATCCGGTAAGACCAGATTATAATGGAGATGTTGCTATAAGAGGTTTAGCAGACAACTCAGATGTAAAGATTACAGATATAGGCGGAAATATCGTTTACCATAATATTTCTTTTGGTGGTCAATTGGTATGGGATACTTTATTACCTAATGGCGAAAGAGTAGCAAGTGGCGTATACTTAGTATGGGCTAGTAATAGTGATGGTACCGAAACTTCGGTTTCTAAGTTGGTAATTATGAAATAATGAAAGCAAACATTGAATTAAATAACGAGACTTATGCTGTAGATTTAGCTAAAGGAATTAATATCTCTACGGTATTATCTAATAGCAATAAATTAAAAGCTTTCTATGCACCTGATGTGAAGATAGAACCATTAGTGGCTGGAGATTTTATTGGAGATATTAAACAAGGAAGTCCTGTTAATTTTAAGAATGTAATGCTTAATCCGCATGGTAATGGAACACATACTGAGTGTTTAGCTCATGTGCATGATATTGATTGGCCTATCTATAAAGCTTTACCTCAATCTCATTTTATTGCAGATTTAATTTCAGTTGTTCCAACTTTACAAGACGAAGATTATATTATTGATTCAGATCAATTAAAGCAAGGTACTTCTGAAGCTCAAGCTTTAATTATTAGAGTTAATCATACATTGACAGGAGATCTTTCTGGTACTAATCCACCTTATTTAACTAGTTCTTTTATGAAAAAGGTACTTGGATTAGGGTATCAGCACATGGTGTTAGAATTACCATCTGTAGACAAAGAAGATGATGGAGGAGAAGTTGCTAATCATAAACTTTTTTTTGAAATAGCGGACACACCTAATAAATATAAGACTATTACAGAATTGGTTGATATTCCTGATACAATAAAGGATGGTCAATATCTTTTAGATATACAGATTATAAATCTAGATATGGACGTTTCTCCATCTAGATTAATGTTATATCCAATCGAATCTTAATTTATTGATTTCTTAATTCTTCCTCATACTGATCATTTAAGATTTTGATCATATGATTAGGAGGGCGTTGATTCATGAAATGCTCCAGGCTCACAAACTTTATTTTAGTATCTGGTAAGCTTGTTTCGAATTTTTCTAGCATTGTAATTTCAACGTAGTTTTTACCAATATCTAAGGTCTCTAAACTTGTTAATTTACTTAGTGTATAGAACTCTTTATTGAAGTTTAATTGAGGGTTAAAACTAATATCAATATGCTTTATTTGCTTTAATGCTGTTAAAGATTGAGATAAAGTTTTTAATTCATTTGTGCTTAAGTCCAATACTTCTAAACTCTTGTTATTAGAGATGGTATTTGGTATTGACGCAACAAGATTGTTTCTAAGTTTTAAGACCTTTAATGTGCTAATGTTAGAAATAGTGCTAGGGATAATTTCAATTACATTATCATTCAATTCTAAAACAATCAATTGTGTACAATTACCAATTGTTTCTGGAAGTGTCTTAATTTTTAGATCTGCATGATATCTAAAAGTTCCATTGATTTTTAATTGCTTAAGTTGAGTATATGTTCCTATAAACTCCGGAATGTTATTGATTTTATTATAAGATAATTCTAGGATCTCCAATTGCTTGCATTGCTCTATTTGTTTAGGAAACTCAGTTAAAAGGTTTAATTCTAAGTTTAAGTACTTTAGAGCAGTTAATGACTCAAAGGCTTTCGGTAGTTTCTTAATAGAACTTCCTTTAAGATTAAGGTATGCTAACTTAGAAAGTTTGGCAAAAGAGCTTGGGAAGTCTGCCAATTGATTAGGCGTACTTAACTCATAGCTATAACTGATGTCTAAATGTCTTAACTCAGTTAGGTTTCCAATATTAGATGGTAAAGATTTTAAAGGATTACCATTTAATTTTAGAGATTTTAAATGTATCAGTTCTCCAAATTTCTTCGACATTTTAACCAAACCACAGCTCTTCATAGATAAGTATTCTAGCTGTTTTAATTCTATTAATTGATCTAAAATAGTATCTACAGCAATAGTAGGGTTTCTATCCAGATTAATAGATTGAAGATGATTAAGACTTGCAATAGATTTTTCGAATTGAGTTATAGCATTACCGCTTATATCGATATGTTTTAATGATGTAATTTGCTCAATACTAGCGGGTACGTCTCTTAAATAGTTATAGGCGATATTAAGTTCTTCTAAAGTCTTGATCTTAGCTAAATGCTCAAATAAATTTCCATATTGGATGTAAGGATTCTTATCTAGATCTATTGACTTTAGGTTTTCTAAATATTGGATATTTTCATGAATCTTAAAAAGCTTGTTATTACTTAATCTAAGGTGTTCAATCTGCTTAACTTCTTTAATTGCTTGAGGGATTTCTGAGAAATAACACCAGCTTAAATCAATGCTTTTAAGTGTAGCAACTTTAGATAACTTATGGAATGTATTATCTAAGTTTAGATTTCTATTCCATCTTAAGATGATGCTTTCTAAGTTGGGAAACTCATAGATAGCATCAGGAATAAAGATCTGATCACTAAAAGAAAAGTCTAGTTCAGTAACATCGCTTGGATTCTTCTTTGCCTCTTCTAGATCTTTATAAGTACCTGCTTGGATAGAAAAGAATGTAATGCTAAGTAAGAATGCTAATAAGTGCTTGTACATATAATTTATTTAAACTGGTTTTGCCATTGTTTAGCAAATGATTGTTTTGCTATTTTAAATTTATTTATCCCGTTCTTATTAGATTGTTTATTTAGGAAGTTGAAAGCGGCTGTTTTTAGCTTTCTATTTGGCAGTTCCATGTTCTTCCTACTAGAAACCATTTTTTTATAGAAATAAGTACTCCATTTAGAACGATTGGAAGTACTATTTTTTGCATGTATATGAATAGACTGTTCTACCAATTTCCCAAAGTCTTTATCTAATAAGAATTTAGATTGAGGATGCTTGTATATAAATGGTAAGAACTTTAAATGACTGAAGTCTTCAGAATTAATAATACGTTTGTAAAAGATAGATTTCGAATCTAAACTAAAACTTAAGTCTAAAGGCGTATTGGCATTTATAGCCACTGATGTATTAGCATTAAGATCTTGACCATAAGTATAATCATACAAAACCTTTCTAAATTCTAGTTCACCTAAAGAAGTACTTCTATTATTATTATAGATTAATAAATAGACGTTTTTTTCATGATCGAATTGTCTAACTATTTTTTGATTTCCTACAGCTGATTCTCTAGTGGTATTCCAAGCGATTAAACTATTAAATAGTTCTGTATCATCTGAGGATGGTATGATTTGATTGATCGGCAAAAGAATAATAATTTGATCACTTCTATCCAATATTAAATCAAGTGCATTATTTTCATTACTAAAGAACAATAAGCCATCAGCACTAGCATAACTAGCTGAAATGATGCTAAAACTATCTTTGTTTAGTACATACTTTTCTAGTTGTTCATCTAACTTTTCATTTTCTTCTGGTGCTTCCATAAAAAGCTTAGAAGTAGATAGCTTGTTGCTTGTTGCTTGTAAATTTCCTTTTTGTAAAAAAGGTCCTTTATAGTTTAATGATTTAGCATTAAGATCTAATTCTATGCTTGCAGTGTTATTCCAATTAATAACTGTTTTTGGCTGAGCCGACCCTATTAATTTTGAGATGTTATTTTGTACATCAATAGCGTCATCTGCCCAAATCATCTTTGCATGACTCGTTTGTAAAAAATTAGTCTCAAAACTACTTAAGAAATTATCTAACTGCTCTAAGGTCTTCCATTTAATAGAAAGTCCTCGGAGATTTGCATTATCATAATCCTTAAAAGGATTATCGTGCACAGTGCTTAATCGATCTTTAATCGCAGTCATTAGCCTAAGATATTAATTATTTAGAACCTATTAATTTCATCTTTTCAACAATTGATTGTTCTAGGGTATTTAGATATTCAACCAACTGATTAGTATACATGGCATATTCTTTTTTTGCTCGATTGTTTTTATCCAACCATCTTTCTATATGCTGAGGTGTTGCTTCATCTGTTCTAAAGTTGTCTATAGTAAAGGTATATGATGCCTTATATGTTTCTATTTTTATGTCGTACATAATCCAATGCTTAATCACATTTCTAGCACCAGTTTTAGGATTGATGTAATACACCCTAAACTTATATTTACCAATGATACTATCTGGTTCGAAAGTAGATTGAATAACTTTTTTAGGACTCGGGTAATTAAGGTGAAACCAGTTCATAGCGCTTAAGTAGATATCCTTAGCATATACTGTGTCTAAAGTGCTGTCCGCATTATATAAAGGTTGTACAGCAATCGTTTTGCTAATGCTTATACTTTGGCTTACAGTATCAAAAGGAACTGGTAATATTTCAATTTCTTTTTTCTTTTCAGCAGTTGAAAAGAAAAGTAAAAGGCATAGAATAATTTGCATTGTTCTTCAATTTAGTAAGCCAAAAATATAATATGAAAATGAATTTCAAAACCTATGTTAACATAGGTAGTTTATTGTGGATAAATTAAGCGCGGTAATACTTAATAATAGGAGGGTTTCTTCGTATTTTTAAATGTAAGTAAAATCTATCAATTTTAGAATATGAGCGAAGAACAAGATAAGAACCAATATAGTGCGGATAATATCCAGGTACTGGAAGGATTGGAGGCTGTTAGAAAGCGTCCGGCCATGTATATTGGAGATGTAAATACGAAAGGATTACATCACTTAGTGTACGAGGTAGTAGATAACTCGATTGATGAAGCTTTAGCTGGTCATTGTGATACTATTTCGGTTGAAATTAATGAAGATAATTCTATTACTGTTCAGGATAATGGTAGAGGTATTCCTACTGGGCATCATGCAAAAGAAAATAGATCAGCTTTAGAGGTTGTAATGACTGTTTTACATGCTGGTGGTAAATTCGATAAAGATACTTATAAGGTATCTGGAGGATTGCACGGTGTGGGTGTTTCTTGTGTGAATGCATTATCTGACTTAACGGCTACAATTCATAGGGATGGAAAAATCCATCAGCAGAGTTATTCTAAAGGTATTCCTCAAACCGAGGTTGAGATTTTAGGGGAAACAGAGATTACTGGTACAATTATTAAGTTTAAACCTGATACTACCATTTTTACAGTTGAAGAGTATAACTACGATACTTTGGCTGCAAGAATGAGAGAATTGGCTTTCTTAAATAAAGGAATTACAATCACGCTTACTGATAATAGACGTGAGGATGAGGAAGGGAATAAGATTGGTGAAGTATTTTATTCTGAAAATGGATTAATTGGTTTCGTTCAATATTTAGAAGGTACAAGAGAGTCTCTCTTACCTGAGCCAATGCATTTGGAAACAGAGAAGGATGGTGTACCTATTGAAATTGCAATGAACTATAACTCTTCTTATTCTGAGAATGTTCACTCTTATGTAAATAACATTAATACACACGAAGGTGGTACGCATATTTCTGGGTTTAGAAGAGCTTTAACAAATACACTAAAGAACTTTGCAGATAAATCTGGTTTATTAGCAAAAGTAAAGGTTGATATTGCGGGGGATGACTTTAGAGAAGGTTTAACGGCAGTGGTATCAGTAAAAGTTGCTGAGCCTCAATTTGAAGGTCAGACTAAAACTAAATTAGGAAACTCTGAAGTCTCTACTGCTGTAAGTGGATCATTTGCTCCGGCATTATATGATTGGTTAGAAGAGCATCCTAATGAAGCTAAGATCATTATCAATAAAGTAATATTAGCTGCTCAAGCAAGAAACGCTGCTAAGAAGGCTAGAGAGATGGTTCAGAGGAAAGGTGCTATGACCATGACCGGTCTTCCAGGTAAGCTAGCAGATTGCTCTTCGAAGAATATGGATGAATGTGAGATTTACCTTGTCGAGGGAGATTCTGCAGGAGGTACTGCCAAGCAAGGTAGGGATAGACATTTCCAAGCCATCTTACCATTAAGAGGTAAAATCTTGAATGTAGAGAAAGCAATGGAGCATAAGATCTACGAGAACGAAGAGATTAAAAATATGTTTACGGCATTAGGGGTTTCAATAGGAACTGAAGAAGATGCTAAAGCATTAAATTTAGAGAAATTAAGATATTCTAAAATTGTAATTATGACGGATGCCGATGTAGATGGATCGCATATTACAACATTGATTTTAACTTTCTTCTTTAGATATATGAAATCATTGGTAGAGAACGGGCATATTTATATTGCGGCTCCTCCATTATATTTAGTGAAGAAAGGTAAAGATAGAATCTATTGCTGGGATGATGATGATAGAGACACTGCTGTTAATGAATTAGCAGGTACTGGTAAGAAAGAAGGTGTTGGTATCCAGAGATATAAGGGTCTTGGAGAAATGAATGCTGAGCAATTATGGGAAACTACAATGAATCCAGAAACAAGAACGTTAAGACAAGTTACTATAGAGTCTGCTGCAGAAGCGGATTATGTGTTCTCAATGTTAATGGGTGACGAGGTTCCGCCTAGAAGAGATTTCATAGAAAAGAATGCTAAGTATGCTAAAGTTGATGTATAATTAACTTTACTAATTAAATAGAAAAAGCCTTCTCGATTTTCGGGAAGGCTTTTTTTGTCTATATATTAAAAGTTAAATCCTATCTGAATATTCCAAGGTGAGGAATTTCTAGCAGCATTTGGGTTATATAAAAGATCATATAAAATCTGGATATATCCTCCTCGTCTAAAAGCTCCACTATATCCAATTCCTACATTTAGAGCAGGTATAGTCGATCTAAAAGTAGAATATATAGGAGCGGAAAGAGATTGAGGGTCAATTCTTTCATAGTTGAGAATATTTAATTCTCCATGATGAAATATCTGTTCTGTAATATTAATTCGTTCGAATAATTGAAATCCGTAAATATTATTTTTCTGTTCAAAAGCACTGTATTGATAAACTACAAAGTCTTGGTAAATATAAGTTGCACCTATACCCAATAAAAGGATGTCGTTGATTGGGTAAGCAACTGTAGGACTGATCTCTACAAAACTATATTCATCAAAAAAGTATAGGCCAAAATTACCACCATAGATTAAATTAGACTGGTCAAAACCAAAGCCCGAATTATCCTTACCTTTCTCTTTTAACTGAGCAAAGAGTAGTGTAGGAAGAAAGATGATGAGTAGTAAATACGTTTTCATAACTAGAATCTCGGTGATGCCATTTTAAAACGTTTTCTAGCTGTTTTTGTTTTCTTCTTTCTTAATGCCTTATGCACAAAGGTGTTTCCTTTACCGTCTCTTCGGTTTCTGTATAGTCTAATACCAACGTAAAAGTCTGTACCTGTAATCTCACTATTTTTAACAAATAAGTTAGTCAGATTATCACTTCCAATAGTTAATATAGCTAATCGCATACTAAATCCAACTCTAGTATGTCTAAAATCATGAATAGTTACAGGTAGGGCAAAATCAAAATGTCTAGATTCATATCTAGCTGCAACAAGTATAGCGTGTGGTGCTCTTAATTGATTAGGTAATGGAGGCATTCCTAAAACGATTCTTCCTTGTGCATAGAAGTTACCTTTTAAACTAATATCAATATGAGAGGTTGCTGCAGTAGGTAATAAGATAGTTGGTACTCCTTTTCTGTCTGTAAAGTTAGAAAGTAATCTTGCTGGTCCTTCGTCATCTACACCAGTAGTTACCTCTTCTGTTTCTGTTACTTTATTGGCTATACCTCCTAAGAAGAAGACGCCGCCAAAGTCAATTAAACCAACACCAACTTGGTATTCATATTTCTGCTTGTAAGTCTTTCTTCTAGACTTATAAAGTTTTTGAGACTCTATAAGTATACCAACATCTGCACCTATTCCTAATCCTCCTAATGCGTCTGTAACACCAAAGCCATTCATAAAATTGTCATAATTAGTAAGGCCGTACCCCAATTCAATATCAGCTTTGTCTAAGTTTTGTTGTAAGGTCGCATCAAGATCAGGTTTCGGTAACACTAATTGATTTAATCTGACAGAGGCTCCAATTGGACTAATTAAGAACTTAGGAGATATAGCACCTTTAATTTTAATGTTAGAAGCATCCACCATTGTGTAACCATAAGTTGCCCCTAATTCTGTCCAAGACATGATGTTGATTTTCATTCTTTCTATGGTAACACCTTTGTTAAGCATAGCAAGGAAATTAAAGTTAGTAGCCATTAAGTGCGCGAAATCATCATCAATGTTTCTTATAGAAATATTAGTTCTAACATTAATAAAGAAAGCAAAACCTTTATCATGTGTAGATGCCATAAAGGAAGGTCCTTGAATGCTAATGTCTGTAGTGAAATTGTTAAACTTCTTATTGGTGTTTAATAAGATATAGGCATTTTCAGAAAGGTTGGTTCTTGGTATGCCGGACGGGATAAAAATTAGCTCCTTATTAAGCATTGTAAATATACTATTGTTAGGAATAGAAGCCCAGCTATTGTCTAAGAAAAGTCCTAAACTAAATAGGTTGGCGTCCCATGATAATGGAGAACCAACAACCCTTGCAGGATTGTACTTTAATCCATGAGAGCCGCTAAAATTAGACATACTCATCCCAGATCTATATTGCGCATGCAATCCGCTAGATATAAAAAGACTTAATAATATGCCAATCCAATACTTTGTCATTTCTGCTACGAAAATACGAACTATAAATTTGTATAACTGATAAACCATATTATTTTTATTTAGATATATAGTCCATAGTCTTTTCACTAACTTAGGCCAATAAATATAAACTTATGATAAGATTTTTACTTACACTATTGATGAGCGGCTTCATTTTGTTAATTAACGCACAAGATAAGCAAGTAGTTGGTTTAGATGATATATGGAAAAAAGGGACTTTTAGAGCCGAATCTGTATATGGAATGACCTTCCTTAATGATGGAAATTACAGTGAGCAAGTAGGGAATAAAATTATAAAGTATAATCTTAAAACAAGAAAAGAAATTGGGATCATCTTCGATGGAGATGGAATTTTGTATAATGGTAAGCCATTAACGATAGAAGGATATTCATTTAATGAAGATGAGTCTTTAATGTTGTTAGAGACTTCTAATGAGAAAGTATACAGGCATTCTTATTGGTCTGATAATTATGTATTTGACAGAATTGCTGCAAAATTAGTAAGGCTTTCCGAAGGTGGTAAACAGATGTATGCAACTTTCTCACCTGATGGAAAGAAAGTTGCTTTTGTAAGAGCTAATAACATTTATATTAGAGATTTAGCTTCTGGAGAAGAGCAAGCAATTACACAAGACGGTAAATGGAATCATATTATTAATGGAGCTGGAGATTGGGTGTATGAAGAAGAGTTTGTTTTAACAAGAGCTTTTGAATGGTCCGCAGATGCTGGAAGAATTGCATATGTAAAGTTTGATGAGTCGAAGGTGAAGCAATTCGATATGACGATGTATCAAGGCTTGTATCCAAAGAACTATGAGTTTAAATATCCTAAAGCTGGTGAAGATAATTCTGAAGTAAGTGTTCATGTTTATGATCTAAATACTAAAATGACATCTGAGGTTGATTTGGGTACAGAAAATAATCATTATGTACCTAGGATTAAATGGACTAATAGCAACAATGAATTAAGTATTCACAAAATGAATAGACATCAGAATCAATTAGATTTGATGGTCTATAATGCAGAGAGCGGATCTTCAAATATTATTTTTCATGAAGAGAACCCTTATTATATAGATGTGAATGACCATTTAACTTTCTTAAAGGATGGGTCCTCTTTCTTATGGTTAAGTGAAACAGATTCTTTTAATCATATCTATATCGTTAATGCTAAAGATGGTTCTTTAGTTCAATTAACAGAAGGTGCTTGGGATGTTACAGACTTCTATGGAATTGATCAGAAGAGAAAAGTGGTTTACTTCCAGTCTTCTGAGGAGCATGCAACAGAGAGATATGTATATGCATATAATTACGCTACTCATACTAAAAAGCGATTGACTTTAGATAAAGGTACAAACAGTGCTTTGTTCAATAAGAACTTTACTTACTTCATCAATTATCATTCTTCTTTAACCAGTCCGCAGACGGTCACTTTAAATAAGGTTTCTGGTAAGCGAGTAAATACATTAGTAGATAATGCAATATTAAATGTAAAGCTAGAATCTTATGATTTAGGAAGCTACGAGTTTATTGAAGTGCCTGGTGCAGATGGACAGCTCTTAAATGGTAAAATGATGAAGCCATCTAATTTTGATTCTACAAAACAGTATCCAGTTTTTATGTATGTATATGGAGGTCCTGGTAGCCAAACGGTTAATAATGCTTGGGGTTATAATGATTATTTCTGGTATGCGCATCTCACAAGTTTGGGATATATAGTAGTTTCCGTGGATAATAGAGGAACAGGAGCTAGAGGACAAGAATTTAAGAAAGCTACTTATTTAGAATTAGGAAAGAAAGAGTCTGATGATCAAATAGCTGCAGCACAGCATCTTGGTAATTTAGATTATGTAGATGCTTCAAGAATAGGAATCTTTGGATGGAGTTATGGAGGTTATATGTCTAGTCTTTGTCTGTTTAAAGGTAATGATGTCTTCAAAATGGCTATCGCTGTCGCGCCAGTTACTAATTGGAAGTTCTATGATTCTATATATACAGAAAGATTTATGAGAACCCCTCAAGAGAATAAGAAAGGATATACAGAGAATGATCCATTGTACTTTGCGGATAAATTAAAAGGACATTATTTATTGATTCATGGAACTGCAGATGATAATGTTCATTTCCAAAATGCAGTAGAATTGGTAGATGTATTGATCCAAAAGGATAAGCAATTTGATACCATGTATTACCCAAATAAGAACCATAGTATATATGGAGGCAATACGAGGTATCATCTATATACATTGATGACTAATTTCATCAAGGAGAATTTATAAGATAATTTCTTATTTTAGACGTTCTTAAAAATTAAATATTACACAAACAAAACTTTAAGATTGTGAGTACAGAAGTTTCAAATGATGGACAAGCAAGTCCAGAGTACCCAACAAAACAGCCAACATCATTATATATGTTGTTTTTCGCTGAAATGTGGGAGCGTTTCTCTTTCTATGGAATGAGAGCATTATTAACGCTTTATTTAACTCAGCAATTATTTGTTGATTTAATGGATCCTGAAAAAGGAGCGAAAGCGATCGGTATTTATGCTGCATATGGAGCTTTAGTTTATACAACTCCTTTTTTTGGTGGTTTATTAGCGGATAAATTACTAGGGTTTAGAAAGTCAGTTGTTATTGGTGCGGTCTTTATGACAATTGGTCACTTAGTGATGGCAATAGAAACAGAGTTCTTTTTATATATCGCATTATCATTCTTAATTATTGGTAATGGATTCTTTAAGCCATCTGTTTCTAGTATCGTTGGTGGATTGTATGGTCCAGGAGATCCAAGAAGAGATGGTGGATTCACTATATTCTACATGGGTATTAACTTAGGTGCTGCATTGGCTCCAATTGCTTGTGGTGTGATAGCAAACATGTGGGGTTGGTCTTATGGTTTTGCTTTAGCTGGTTTAGGGATGATTGCTGGTTTAATTGTTTTTTGGAGAGGTCAACATAAATTAGGTGAAGTGAATGGTATTCCTCCGAGTATGGAGAAATTACAGGCTAAAGTAATGGGATTATCTAGAGAAATATTAGTATGGCTCGGAGGTTTTACTGCTGTAGTTGCATTTGCTTTATTAGTTAGATACTATGAGGTTACTCATTATATTTTAGGGCCATTCGTGATCCTAGTGTTAGGTTATATCTTAGTTACTGCTTTAAGAAGTGAGAAGGTAGAAAGAGAAAGAATGTTTGTAATCTTAATTTTATTAGTATTTACAACACTATTTTGGACGTTCTTCGAACAAGCAGGTTCTTCAATTACATTATTTACTGAAGCTAACGTAGACAGAGATTTCTTCGGGTTGTTTAATGTCCCTACTACGGTATTCCAATCATTTAATCCTTTGTTTATTATAATCTTAGGTCCATTATTTGCTGGTATGTGGTTGTCATTAAATAAGAAAGGTAAAGAACCTTCAACTCCATTAAAATTTGCTTTAGGGATCTTTCAATTAGGTGTTGGATTCTTAATTATGGTATTCGGTGTTACGTTTATGACGGAAGAGAATAATGTGGTTATGATTCCTATGATATTTGTTGTACTTGGTTACTTGTTGCATACAACTGGTGAGTTATGTTTATCTCCTGTTGGATTATCAATGGTAACGAAATTAGCGCCAAAGAAAATTGGAGCAATGGTGATGGGGGCTTGGTTCTTGTCTTCTGCAGCAGCACACATGATAGGAGGTATTATTGCAACAATGACTACTAATGATAGTGAAGAAGGAGTAGCGCTAGGTCAGAAAGCAGTTAATGCTGGTTACATTACTGAGACTGCAGGATTAGATGAAGCTTTATTGAAATCTTATGATGGAATGGTTACTTATGTAGATATTTTCTCAAGTATTGGATGGGTCGCATTAGCATCTGGAGTATTATTACTATTATTAGTACCTACAATTAGAAAATGGATGCATGGTGTAAGCTAAGCATTGCTATAATATACTTTATTAAAAGCCCCACTCGAATGAGTGGGGCTTTTTTTTGTCCATGTGAATCGAAAGTCAGGAGAGTAATTGATTTTCCCTCCTTACAACTTTTTGGCTGAAACACTGATGAAAGCATGACTTTTACGATGTTTAATTTCTATTTACATTAAATTGTGGAAAACTTTCCCACTTTTTCCCACTTTTTAAATCGTTGAAATACAACAAATTATAATTTAGATGTAATCTTTTTATACATTTAGACGTAAGATAGTGTATTAAAGTGGACTAAAGTGGGAAGAATTTTCTAATTTTAATATGAATTCAAAAAGTAACGCGTGTTATCATTCTTAGGAGAATATGATTGTAAGGTCGATTCGAAAGGTCGATTAAAGATGCCTTCAGGCTTGAAGAGACAGCTGCATCCTGATGATCAGGATAAGTTTGTATTGTCAAGAGGAATTGAGGAGCATCTTAATCTATATCCTTTAAAAGAATGGAATAAGATGGTAGCGGAGCTGAATAAGCTGAATCCTTATGTTAAAAAGAATAGAGAGTTTGTTCGATACTTTTTAAGAGGTGCTACTGAGTTAGTGCTGGATTCTAACGATAGATTGAATTTACCAAATAAGCTAATGGAATTTGCTGGCTTAGATAAGGAAGCTGTTCTGTTTGCACATGGAAGTAAAATAGAGTTATGGTCGCAAGAGCGTTATAACCAATTAATAGATGAAGAACCAGGAGACTTCGCCGAATTGGCTGAAGAGGTCATGGGAAAAATTAATTCACAAACCACCGATAACGAAGACTGATAATGAAGTATCATAATCCCGTAATGCTTAACGAGTGTTTAGAAGGTTTAAATTTGAAACCGAACGGGATTTATGTCGATGTTACTTTTGGAGGAGGTGGTCACTCTCGGGCAATTGTTCAAAGTATTGGTAAGGATGGGCGGTTGTTCTCGTTTGATCAGGATGCGGATGCATTAGATAATGTTATCGAAGATCCGCGTTTTCAGCTTGTTTATCACAACTTCAAGTATTTACAGCATTTCATGCGTTTTTATGATGTGATCCCCGTTGATGGAATCTTGGCGGATCTAGGGGTGTCATCTCATCAGTTCGATACTGCCGATAGAGGTTTCTCTATTCGTTTCGATGCGGACCTTGATATGCGTATGGATCAAAATCAAGCGCTAACAGCTAAGACGATTTTGAATGAATACGATCAGGATGATATTTCAAGAATCTTATGGAAGTATGGTGAAGTGAAACAATCTAAAAGATTAGCTCATGAAATTATTCAGGCTAGAAAAATCAATTCCATTGAGCGAGTGAATGACTTACTTCCATTATTAAAGAAGTATACAAGACCAGGTAAGGAACATCGTTTCCATGCGCAAGTTTTTCAAGCATTAAGAATAGAAGTTAATAACGAGATTGGTGTATTAAAAGATATGCTAAAGCAAGCTGTTGAGGTACTTAATGTTGGTGGACGATTGGTAGTGATGTCTTATCATTCTTTAGAAGATCGATTGGTGAAGGAATTGATTAAAGAGTCTGTGATTAAGAATGATAGTAATCCATTCGAAAATGATATTCCAAGATTAAAGCAAATTCATAGAAAACCTATTATGGCTAAAGATGAGGAGATTGCAGAGAATGGAAGATCTAGAAGTGCGAAGTTGAGAATATTAGAGAAAATGGTGTAATGGAGAATAAGGTTAAGAAGAAAAAAGCACCAAGGAAAGCGCAGGTAAAGAAAGGGGTTACGCTTCGAAAATTACTTGTACTAGATAATTACTTAGACAAGGATGCTATTGCAAAACAGTTTCCTTTTTTGGTTTTCTTGTTTGTGTTGGGTGTCGTTTATATCTGGAATGGTCACTACCAAATGAGAACGATAAGAGAGATTGAGAAAGTAAGTAATGAAGTGAAAGAATTGAAATGGGAATTGATGACTACAGAGTCTGAGATAATGAATATGGTAAAACAAACAGAATTGGTGAAGATGGTAGATACGCTAGGTTTGAAAGAGCTTAGTACTCCGCCAACTATCCTGTATGTAGATTAATGAATATTAAGAAGGATATATTATGGCGTGTTTACTTAGTGTATATAATTATATGCTTAGGCGGAGCAATGATATTGTTTAAGGCATTTCAAATTAGATATTTCGAAACATTGAAAGACGGTCGTTCTTGGGTAGAGTATGATAGAGAGGTAAGAAAGACGAAACAAGAACGAGCTATTGAGCCTATGCGTGGAAACGTTTATGCTGAAGATGGAAATGTACTAGCTACATCTTACCCTATCTATGAGATTCGTTTCGATCCTATGGCAGCCAATGACGATACTTTCGATTACTATATCGATAGTTTGGCATTTACATTAAGTAAGTATTTTAAGCGAAGATCTAAAGAAGAAGAGAAGGAGCGTTTACTTAAAGCGAAAGTGGAAGGTAAGCGTTATGTTTTAATCAATAGAAGAGTTACTTATCCTCAATTAAAAGAGGTTAAGAAATTTCCACTATTTAAGAAAGGAACCTTTGCAGGAGGTTTTATTATTATCCAGAAGAATAAGCGTATTAAGCCTTTTAATCGTTTAGCACACAGAACAATCGGTTACGTTAGAGAAGGGGTGGCTGTTGGATTAGAAGGTTATTATAATAGTTTACTTTCTGGTGTTCCTGGTAGAAGATGGGAGCAAAAAGTAGCTGGTGGTAAATGGATTCCTATTAATGATGAGAATATTGTAGATCCTGTTCCTGGATCTGATTTATATACCACCTTAGATACATATATTCAGGATATAGCTGACAATGCTTTAGGTAAAGCTATGATGAAGCATAAAGCGGATCATGGTTCTGTTATTGTAATGGAAGTGGCAACTGGTAAGATTAAAGCATTAGCTAACTTGGCCAAAACCAAGAACGGAGATTATTTCGAGTCTTATAACTTTGCCATAGGCGAAGGGACAGAGCCGGGTTCTACTATGAAGTTGATGTCTACTTTAGCATTGTTGGAAGATGGGTTTATGGATCCTAACGATTCTATTGATGTAGGTAATGGATCAGTTGTTTTCTACGATAAAGTATTACATGATTCTGATAAGAAGTCTCATGGTAAATTATCCATGAGAGAAGCATTCGCAAAGTCTTCTAATGTATACTTCGCTAAAGCATTAGATTCTGCATTTAGGGATCGTCCTCATGAGTATATTAAGTTTTTAAGACAAGCTGGTTTGCATGGAAGAACAGGCGTGGATATTAAAGGGGAGCCGTTGCCATTTATTAAAGATCCTTCGTTTACAGATCACAAGGATAAGAAAGCTTGGACAGGTATTACATTGCCTTGGATGTCTATTGGATATGAATTAAAAATTACGCCTATCCAAATGTTGAATCTTTATAATGCGGTAGCAAATGGAGGTAAGTTAATGCGTCCATATTTGGTTAATCAAGTCGTACAAGATGGAGATTTAATTGAAGGCATAGCGCCAAGAGTTTTATCTGAAAGAATTTGTTCTAAGAAAGTACAAGCGCAATTAGAGGAGATGATGTTGTTGCCTGTAGAGGATGAAAAAGGTACTGCAAGAAACATTAGAAATAAGCATTTCAGAATTGCAGGAAAGACTTCTACTTGTAAGATTGCCAAAAAAGGTAATTATGGTAAAGTTTATCAAGCCAGTTTTGCAGGGTACTTCCCGGCAGATGATCCAATTTATTCTTGTATAGTTGTAGTAAATGCCCCTACGCAGGGTGGGTATTATGGTGGTTCGGTTGCAGCGCCAGTATTCTCTGAGATTGCAGAGAAGGTTTATTCCAAAAAGATATTAGCAGAGCACAATGTTCATAATGTCGTGAAGGCAGATCACTTTCCATATGTGAAGTCTGGGAAAGTAGAAGATATTGAGACTTTGTGTGATGAATATAATTTGAACAAGAATATTGTTACCAATAAAGATTGGGTGAAGCCATACAGTGAAAATGGAGCCTTAAATGTAAAAGAGCGTTCCGTAATCAATTCTTTGGTGCCGGATGTAAAAGGTTTAGGAGTGAAAGACGCATTATTCTTGCTAGAGAATCAAGGGCTTAAAGTGAAAATTGTTGGAAGACAAGTTGGTAAAGTAAGAAGGCAATCAATTCATCCTGGTGTAAAGGCTAGGAGTGGTTTAATTATAGAGTTAGTAGTGAGTTAATGGCACAGTTAAAAGACATATTATATAAGGTTAGTATTGATGAGTTAGTTGGTACAACTAATGTAGATATCTTATCTATTGAGTTTGATTCTAGAAAAGCAAAGGCAGGCGTTGCTTTTATTGCGATTAAAGGATTTACGGTTGATGGACATGATTATATTGCCAAGGCAATAAACTTAGGTTGTAAAACTATTATCTGTGAGGTATTGCCTACTGCAATTGTTGATGGGGTTAATTATGTAAGGGTAAAAGATAGTAGTGAAGCATTAGGTATAATGGCTGCTAACTTTTACGACAATCCATCTACTAAGCTAAACCTAATTGGAATTACAGGAACCAATGGTAAAACTAGCTCAGTAACTTTAATGTTTAAGTTATTTAGAGCGCTTGGTTATAATGTTGGTTTGCTATCTACTGTTGAGAATAAAATCAACGATGATATTATACCAGCAACTCATACTACGCCTGACCCGGTGGCTTTAAATGATTTATTGGCTAAAATGGTAAAAGCAGGTTGCACGCATTGCTTTATGGAAGTTAGTTCGCATGCAGTTGTACAAAGAAGAATAGCCGGCTTGGATTTCAAGATTGCTATCTTTTCTAATATCACACATGATCACTTAGATTATCACGGAGACTTTAAGTCTTATATCAATGCTAAGAAATTGTTCTTCGACTGTTTATCAAAAGATGCTATTGCATTGGTAAATGAAGATGATAAGAATGGTTTAGTAATGGTCCAGAATACCAAAGCTACCGTGAAGACTTATAGCTTAAAAACAAGTTCTGATTTCAAAGCAAAAATATTAGAAAACACTTTCGAAGGCCTGTTGTTAAACTTGGATGGGGAAGAAGTCTACGTAAAGTTAATAGGAGATTTTAACGCTTACAATCTTTTAGCTGTATATGCTACAGCTATTCTATTAGAAGAAGAGAAGTTAGAAGTGTTGGCTTCTTTGAGTGTGTTAGAGTCTGCAGAAGGCCGCTTCGATTATATGATATCTAAAGAAAAGATAGTAGGTATTGTGGATTATGCGCATACACCAGATGCATTAGCACAAGTCTTAAATACTATTGGAAAGATAAAAGAGGGCAATGCTACATTATATACGATTGTTGGATGTGGTGGTGATAGAGATGTAGCTAAGCGTCCAGAGATGGCAAAAATAGCTGTAGAACACAGTGATATGGTCATTTTAACTTCAGACAATCCAAGATCTGAAAGTCCAGATTTAATACTAAAAGATATGCAAGCTGGTGTTCCGGTTACAGGAGCAAGAAAAACTTTATCCATTGCAGATAGAAGAGAGGCAATTAAGACTGCTTGTGCAATGGCTAATGGAGGTGATATCATCTTATTGGCAGGAAAAGGACATGAAAAATACCAAGAAATAAAAGGGGTGAGACATCCTTTTGATGATAAAGAAGAATTAGTTGGCGCATTTGAATTACTAGATAAATAGGATTGAGAATATGTTATATTATTTATTTGAATACTTAGACAAGACTTTTAATATACCAGGAGCAGGAGTGTTTCAGTTTATCACATTTAGAGCAGCAATGGCTGTTATTGTTTCTTTAATTATTTCTGCTGTTTTTGGTAAGCGAATCATTGCTATGCTTTTAAGAAAGCAAGTAGGTGAAACAGTAAGAGATCTTGGTTTAGATGGTCAGTTAGAAAAGCAAGGGACACCAACTATGGGTGGTATTATCATTCTAGCTTCTATCATTATTCCAACCTTGTTGTTTGCCAAATTAGAGAACGTCTATATCCTAATGATGTTGCTAGTAACAGTTGGTCTAGGCTTAGTTGGTTTTGTTGATGACTACATCAAAGTATTTAAGAAGAATAAAGAAGGTTTAGCAGGTAAGTTTAAGATTTTAGGGCAGGTTATAATAGGGTTAATAGTTGGTTCTGTATTGTACTTTAATGAAGATGTAAAGATTAGAGATTACGCGACCATCTATACTTACGAATTACAAGAAGATGGAAAGCCAGGAGATTTAATTGAAAAGCAACCATCCAATGGCGTTAAGATTGATGGTAAAGGTTTAGTGTCTGATATGAGGTATTATTCGCATGATGGTCCTTCAATGAAAACGACTATTCCTTTCTTAAAAAATAACGAGTTTAACTATTCTAGTTTGTTAGGCTTTTTAGAAAATCCAGGATCAATTGCTTGGATCATCTTTATTCCTATTGTCATCATCATTATTACAGCGGTATCTAATGGGGCCAATATTACAGACGGTATTGATGGATTAGCCACAGGTACGTCGGCTATCATAGGAGGGGCATTAGCTGTCTTTGCATATATCTCTGGTAATATC
>JBELBA010000002.1:0-30205 GCA_042095635.1 Chitinophagales bacterium | reverse complement strand
GTTTTTGATTTTTGGAAGAATAGCTCTTTTAAAATGACCGTCTGTCCACTCGCCGTAATAATTTCTTTCGGTACCTGGATGTCCTGGTCTACCCGGTTTCCCCTGTATCCTAAACCATCCTACTTTATTGTGGCTATAGGCTTTACCATGAATAAAGATGTCATAATCATTTTCTATCACCATAATAGAATCTATATGTCTATAGATCTTATTGTAATGTTTTTCAGGGTCGCAAATAACATGATAATCTTTGCCTTTTTTATCCCAAAGTAGAAAAGTGCCTTCTTTAATGATTTGCTGCTTGCAATGAATAAACTCATAAGGTAGAGCTACAGCAAAACTTAAACTTATTATGGCAAGCAGTGTTTTCACATTATGAATTTAAGCTATGTAAAAATAACATACAAGTGATTGGCATAATTCCTCCTTAAGATATTTTACTTCCTACGTCTATCAATAGGATACCTACGTCTACTAATTAGCATTAGTCATTAAATAAAATGACAATTTGCAGGATAAACGCAAAACACTTTGGAAACTTTTTATATGAAAATAGTTTCTTTAGTGTTTTATTTGTAAGTTCGTGCTATGAATGAAGAATTGAAATCATTTTTATTAGAAGTAAGTAAGATCTATTTCCGTTATGGAATTAAGTCGGTTACTATGGACGATATCGCGCGTGAAATGGGGATTTCAAAGAAAACCATCTATACTAAAGTTGAAGATAAGAATGACCTGGTAACCAAAGTAATGGAGTATCAATTAGCCTTAGATTTTGAAAGAGTAAAAGAAGTGGTAAATGCCAGTACTAATGCTATTGATGAAGTTTTTGATATCTGTAGTAAGATCGGAGAAATCATCGGAGACATGCATCCTTCAGTGATGTATGATTTACAAAAGTACTATCCAAAAGTATACAAGAAGTTTACTGATCACAAAGAAACATTTGTCTTGGATACAGTGATAGCTAATCTAAAAAAAGGGAAAGATCAAGGTTTATTCAGATCAGCTTTCAATGAAGAGATTATAGCCAAATTACATATTTCTAAAATGGATGTGATTTGGGATCCAAAAGTGTTTGATCACTCTAAAACTAGTTTTATTGATGTGGTAGGTGAAATGATGATCTATCATATTTATGGAGTGTCAAATCAAAAGGGAAGAGATTATTTAAACAAAAGATTAAACAGAAAATAATTACAAACGACGGATGATGAGATTAATAAAGATGAGATTAATGATCCTAATAGCAGGTATGCTGAGTTTACCATTGATAGCTCAAAAAGCTTTCACAGTAGCGGAAGCTCAAATTTATGCCTTGGAGAATAATCTCGACTATCAAAATTCCTCATTGGATATTAAGATAGCTAAGAAGAAAGTATGGGAAACCACAGCCACTGGATTACCTCAGTTGAATGGGGAATTTAATTTTAACCATTTCATGGATATCGCTGGGATGCCTTTTCCAAATCCCTTGACAGGAGAAATGGGATTTGTACAAATGGGATTAGAGAATTCTGTTGACTTCGGTTTAACTGCCAGTCAATTAGTATTCAATGGTTCTTATTTTATTGGTTTAAAAGCAGCTACTGAGTATGTGAAAATGACAGAGAAGCAACAAGAACTGAAAGCAGCTGATATCAAGGAGAATGTCTCTACTGCTTATTATATGGTATTGGCAGCTCAATTAAACCTAAGTATCGTTCAAGAGAATTTAGTAGCAATGAAAAAATTGCAAACTGAAACAAAAGCTTTGAATGAAGAAGGGATGACAGAGAAGTTAGAAGTTGATCAAATGGATTTGAATGTTTCTAATTTAACTGCTAGTAAGGATATGGCTGTGCAAGCATTAAATAATGCAACGATGCTTTTAAATTTCCATTTAGGTTTAGATCCAAAAACACTATTAGAATTGAAAGATGATTTAGAAGCTGTCATGACTAATATCGATCCTAATGTGGCAGAGAAGGCATTCAGTGCTACTTCACATATTGATTATCAGATCTTAACAACAAAAGAGAAGTTAGACTTATTAAATTGGAGAAATGAGCAGGCTAAAGCGTTGCCAACTATTTCTGCTTTTTATAACAATAAGCAAACTAGATATGGTTCAGACTTAGATTTTCCAGAGATGGATTTATATAATCAACAGTTTGATAAAAACTGGATCCCTCAGCAGTTAGTAGGGGTGAAAGTATCAATGCCAATATTCACTAGTTTACAAGGTAGTGCTAGAATGTCGCAAGCTAAGATGGAATTAGCTAAAACTAAAAATGCAGTTGTGATGACAGAGAAGTCATTAAAAATGCAAGCAGATATAGCTAAGTCCGATTATATCAATGCTATTTCAAGTTATAATAACTCTAAAGGGAATGTAGACTTGACAAAAGGCATTTATGACAGAACATTAATTAAATACAAAGAAGGTATGGTATCAAGTTTCGAATTGAACCAATCTAAACAACAACAATTACAAGCAGAGGGTCAAAGGATTCAAAGCATCATTAATGTATTAAACAAGAAAATTGCTTTAGACAAAGCATATAGCAACTTATAAAAATGAGAACAATGAGAAAACATATAGGGTTAGGGTTGATCGCAAGTTTAATGGTAGCTTGCGCCCCTCAAGAAGAAGTAAAAGATGCTGCTGTATCTGAAACTGAAGGAAAAGGATTGCAAGCAGTAACAATTACTACTGTAGAAGAAATGAATTTTGAACATTATTTTAATGTGCATGGAACAGTAGAAGTAGAGAAAAATGCTTTAGTATTTCCACAAGCAGGTGGTAGAATTATAGATATTAAAGTGACAGAAGGAGCTAAAGTATCTAAAGGACAAATTATTGCTACAATTGATGCAGATGTACTTTCTGCTTCTATGGATGAAGTTGCAACACAGTTAGGTTTAGCAAAAAATGCTTTTGAAAAGCAAGATAGACTTTGGAAAAAACAAATTGGTTCTGAAATGCAATTCTTACAAGCTAAGACAAACTATGAAGGTTTACAGAAGAAGATGGAAACATTGAAAAAGCAAAAAGATCAGTTTGTATTAAGAGCTCCTTTTGCTGGTGTAGTAGATGAAATTTTTCCTAAGGTAGGAGAAATGGCTGCTCCACAAATGCAATTCTGCAGAGTAATTAACTTGAATGAAGTTTATATCAAAGCAGATGTTTCTGAAGATTATATCGCAACGGTAAAAGCGGGTACTAAGGTGAAGGTTAATTTCCCTTCTTTAAATGAGAGTTTTGATGCTAGAGTTGCTAGAGTTGGTAACTTCATTAATAAAGGAAATAGAACCTTTAAGATTAGGGTAAACATGGCCAATAAGAAAGGGATGTTTAAGCCTAATATGTTAGCTGATGTAAGTGTTAGAGATTATTACAAAGAGCATGCAGATGTAGTGGCTGCAAGATTGATTCAACAAGATAGAACTGGTCAAGAGTTTATCTATGGATTAACAAGCGATAAAAAAGTAACTAGAATCAATGTGCAATCTGGAATGAGTCAAAACAATAAGACAATCATTCTAAAAGGTCTAGAGTCAGAAAAGAAGGCTGGACCAATCGTGATTATTGACAAAGGTGCTAAATCTGTACAGGCAGGTCAGAGCGTAGAAGTGAAAAAATAAGGTCTTATGGAAGAAAATAAAGGATTAAAAAAGTTTAGCTTATCCAGCTGGGCAGTAGGCAATAGAACCACTGTTTTAGTTATAATGGCTATCATTATTTTTGCAGGTATTTCTGCTTTTAATGGCATGCCAAGAGAGGCTTTCCCGGAGGTAGTAATGCCTCAAATATATGTGGGTACACCTTATCCAGGAAATTCACCACTTGATATTGAAAAACTAATCACTAGACCTTTAGAAAAAGAAATTAATACAATTTCTGGTGTAGATAAAATTACTTCGACTTCTATACAAGGATATGCTACAATCATTGTAGATTTTAGCTTTGATATTTCTCCAACGGAGGCCCTAAGAAAAGTAAAGGATAAGGTGGATATCGTGAAGTCAAGTCCTGATTTCCCAAAAGATTTACCTGCAGATCCGAATATATTTGAGATGAACTTTTCAGAGCTAATGCCAGTGATGAATGTTAACTTATCTGGTGATTTTTCTATGGAAATGCTAGAAGATTATGCTAAAGTACTGGAGGAAAAAATGGAGGATTTACCTCAAATTTCAAAAGTAGATATTAGAGGAATACAGGAAAAGGAAGTTAAGATTTTAGTAGATCTAAAAAAGATGGAGCCTTTAGAGCTAAGTCTCAGAGATGTTGAAAATGCTATTGGATCTGAGAATATAACTATATCTGGTGGAGACATTTTAGTAGATGGATTTAGAAGGAATATCAGAGCAATAGGAGAGTTTGCCTCCACTGATGAGATTGAAAATGTAATCGTTAAAAGAGAAAAAGGCAATATTGTTTATTTAAGAGATATAGCCCAAGTTAAGTTTGAAGGTAAAGACAGAGAGTCATACGCTAGAGAGTTTTCTCAACCTGTAGTGATGCTTGATGTTATTAAAAGAGCTGGCGAAAATTTAATTGAAGCTTCCGATGAAATCAATGCCATTATTGAAGAACTTAAAGAAACAACTTTCCCAGAAAGCTTAAATATTTCTATTACCTCTGATATGTCTGAAAAGACTAGGCGTCAGGTAGATGAATTATTAAACTCCATCATATTCGGTGTATTATTGGTAGTAGGTGTATTGTTATTCTTCCTAGGACTTAGAAATGCACTTTTTGTAGGGATTGCTATTCCACTATCAATGTTTATGGCTTTTATATGGCTAAATGCAGCTGGGGTTACGCTTAATATGATGGTGTTATTTTCTTTGGTTTTGGCCTTAGGAATGTTGGTTGATAACGGTATTGTTATTGTAGAAAATATTTACCGTTTAATGGACGAAGGTTATTCACCTTTACAAGCAGCACGTTATGGAGCTGGTGAGGTTGCTTGGCCAATTATAGCTTCTACTGCTACAACATTAGCAGCATTTGTTCCTTTAGCACTTTGGCCAGGCACTATGGGAGAATTTATGCAATACCTTCCTATGACACTAATGATTGTATTGGCTTCTTCCCTGTTTGTTGCTTTAGTCATAAATCCTGTGCTAACCTCTTTGTATATGAAATTAGAGGAAGATGAGTGGAAAAGTATTTGGATAGTTGTGGGGGTTTTATTGAGTGTAGGAGGTTTATTAATCTTCTTGGGATATGGACCAGCTTCTTCAGTTTTACTCAGATCAATGGGAACTTTAATGTTATTTTCATCTATTCTAATTACGGTTAATAAAATACTATTAATTCCGGGTACGCATATTTTTAAAACTATTATTTTACCAAAAACAGAAGCATTGTACGAGCGTTTTCTCAATAGGGTAATGAAGCGCCCATTGGTTTGGTTTGGTTTAATGCCTTTACTACTAGTAATGTCTATTATAGTAATGGCTGTGAGTAGTCCAAAAGTATTGTTTTTCCCTATCACTGAGCCATCCTATTTAAATGTTTTTATTGAGCAACCCATAGGAACAGATATTGAGTCTACCAATCAAATGGAAAAGCAAGTAGAATCTATTGTTATGGATTATTTCCAGGAAAGTATCGATACTTCTTTGTCTAAAAAGGCTGCAGGAAAGTATAAAAAACAGGTTATTGTAGAGTCTATTATTGGTCAGGTAGGTTCAGGAACGTCAGATCCTGCGCAAGGACCTAATTCTGGACAAACGCCTAATAAAGCTAGAATTCAAATTTCATTTGTGCCATTTAAAGACAGGCTAGGAATTTCTACAAGTAAAATGATGATGCAACTCAGAGAAAGATTGAAAGGACTTCCTGGGGTTCAATTGATTGTAGATCAAGATAAAGCAGGACCTCCGCAAGGAAAACCTGTCAATATTGAAATTACAGGTGATGATTATAATCAAATACTTGCAGAGGCAGAAAGAATGAAATCATATATAGATGGCCAAGGTATATATGGTATAGAAGATTTGAAGCCTGATGTTGAAATGGGTAAGCCAGAATTAATTATACACATAGATAGAGCCAAGGCTAGAAGACTTAATTTATCTTCTTCTCAAATTGGTACAACACTCAGAACTGCTCTTTTTGGAAAGGAAATATCAACTTATAAAGAAGGCGAAGATGACTATGATATTGTTGTAAGATTGCAAGATAAAGATCGTTACAGCATAGAAACGCTTCTCAATCAGAAGATTACATTTAGAGATCAAACCAACGGTAAAATTTCACAAGTACCGATGTCATCGGTTGTTACAGCAGAGAAAAAAATTACTTTTTCAGCCGTTAAGCGAAGAGATTTATTAAGGGTTATCTCTTTGCAATCAAATGTATTAAATGATGCCAATGCCACAGAGGTTGTTGAAGCAATTAAAGCTAGTTTATCTAGTTATGAAATGCCTTCAGGTGTTAATTGGAAGTTTACAGGAGAACAAGAGGAAATGGCTAAAAACATGAAGTTTCTAACTAACGCTTTACTTATTGCTATTGGGTTAATTTATCTTATCATAGTTTCTCAATTTAACAAGGTAAGTTCACCGATTATAATAGTTCTATCTGTTTTGTTTTCCATTATAGGTGTGTTATTTGGATTGGTTATTTTCAAAATGGACTTTGTTGTAATAATGACTATGATCGGAATTATATCTTTAGCTGGTATTGTTGTTAATAATGCTATTGTACTCATAGACTATACCGACCTAATTCGAATTAGAAAAAGATTAGAACTCGGATTAGAAGATGATCAAAGGCTCCCAATGCAGGAAACAGTTAAGGCCATTATAGCCGGTGGTAAAATTAGATTAAGACCAGTGTTACTTACAGCTATTACCACTATTTTAGGTCTAATACCACTTGCTATGGGTATTAATATTGACTTTTTTAGTTTGGTAACTGATTTTAATCCTCAATTCTTTATGGGAGGAGATAATGTTATCTTCTGGGGTCCAATGTCATGGACGATCATATTTGGATTAACATTTGCTACTTTCTTAACTTTAGTAATTGTTCCAGTGATGTATCTAATCGTGGAAAGAATCAAATGGAAAGTATACGGAGATAAAGTAAAGGCTTAGTATTATTGATTTGTTTGAAAGCCTCGATCCAAACAAGGATCGAGGCTTTTTTTATTCTTCAACATTCGATTGCTTATTCAAATAGTCTACCAAGAATAATAGTGATAAGATCGTACTAGAATAGAATAAATAAGCATAAGGGATAATCAGTAAGTTAAAGAAGAAAACTAAGCTCAATTTTAAGCTAGCCCATCCAAATAATCGATGATTGATAATTGTTTTGTTCTTAAAGCCAATCATTAATAAAAATAAAGGGATAATTATTGCACTATAAAAATGTAGGCTATGAAGTGTACTTAGGCTCTCATAAGTGAAGAACTTAGCTATTCCTAAACCATCATTGATTAATGGTCTATATTTCCATTTGTTCTCTGGTAAAGCTTCAATATAATTGTCTTTTAAGCCGATAAACACATCCAGGTTTTCAAAACCTTCAAAAAACCACATTATTAAAGCACTTAAAATCGCTGTACCAATAAAGATCTTAATAGCCTCTTTTTTATCAATCTTAAAGAAATAATAGATGGCATACATGATCGCCCAAAATATCAATGCATATCTACTCAAGAAGCATAAGCTTAATGCAATTATTAATAATGTTTTATTTTGATTTAGAATAGCATATCCTAATAAGGTATAATAGAAAATAACTACGGGCTCTTCTGTATGTCTAATTAAAGAGAAGTCTCCAATCATTATCCCTAATAATAAGGTAGAAATTGATAGGTAAACTAAAGCTTTTAATTGCTTAGATAAATGATTCTTAGCTAATGATACAACTAGCCCTGCAGAAGCAAATAGCGCTATTAAGGATATCCATCTAGGGTCGAAGTCGAATAAAACACTAGGAATGTATGGAAACCACATGGCCGGTAAATAAATAGGGGTCATCCCATCCCATATTTCAGGTATAATTGCATAAACAGCTTCTCCATTAATCAATCGATTACACATTATTTGAATAATAGGAAGCATGTCTGCTTGCGTGTAATCTAATGGATGACTTTGAAAGTCTAGATAGCTTTTGATGATAGCAAAAACAATCGTTGTTAAAAATAATGAAAATGCAATTGGTGTTATCAACTTGAAATCAAATATCTGGTTCACCCATTTTATCGATTGATCCTTTGTTTTAAGGAAGGGCATTATTCCTATAGCAATACCTGCAAAAAGGTAGGACATTGAAATAAATTCTTCTAATCCAATATTGATAAATAAGGTATGGCAAATGATCTCTAATAAGACGATGCCAAATAATAACTGATATGTTTTGATTGGAGTAGATAGCATTTCTAAGCGAAAAGGTCTGCTTGAAAATTTAAATTAAAGCTTTTTCTATGATAAGGTGTAATGCCATGTTCCATTACAGCTTGTCTATGTTCTTTGGTTGGATAGCCTTTATTCTTTTTCCAATTGTATACTGGGAATTCATCATGCAGTTTTTCCATGATTTCATCTCTATAAGTTTTAGCCAATACGGATGCTGCTGCTATTGAAAGATATTTTCCATCCCCTTTAATAATGCATTCATGAGGTATTTCATGTGCATTAAAACGATTACCATCTATTAATAACAATTCAGGCTTCGTCGAAAGCTGATTCACTGCCTCATGCATACCATAAAAAGAAGCATTTAATATATTAATTTCATCAATTTTAGTACGTTCAATGATGGATACATGCCATGCAATGGCTTCTTTCTCAATAATAGGACGTAATAGATCTCTTTGTTTTTCACTTAATTTCTTAGAGTCATTCAGTAATGGATGTTTAAAGTCTTTTGGTAAGATAACAGCAGAAGCAGTAACAGGTCCAGCCAAAGGTCCTCTGCCTGCTTCATCGCATCCAGCTTCAATTTTATCTACATATTTGAAAGGCTCAAGCATATGCTAATTTAGAAGTTATAACTTGAATGTGAAAATTGATATCTTTGTGGCTCCTAAAACATAAACTATGGAAGTGATGAATGAAATTACTGCAGCATACAGAACGCATAACAATGGAGAGCTAAGAGCAGCTCATATTGGAAATCGAGTAAAACTATCCGGTTGGGTTCAGAAAGTAAGAGATAAAGGTGGAATGATGTGGATTGATTTGAGAGATCGATATGGGGTAACTCAATTGGTTTTAGAAGAAGGAAAAACATCAACTGCTGTTATTGAAGCTGCTAAGTCTTTAGGAAGAGAGTTTGTTATTACGATTGAAGGTGAGGTTATTGAAAGATATGCGAAGAATGATAAGATCCCAACTGGTGAGGTTGAGGTATTCGTCTCTAATATTGAAGTAATTAACAAATCTGAAACGCCTCCATTTACTATTGAAGATGAGTCTGACGGTGGAGATGAAATCAGAATGAAGTATAGATACTTAGATTTAAGAAGAAATCCCGTTAAAGAGAAGATTATGTTAAGGCATAAGGTTGCTCAAGCAACTAGGTCGTATTTATCAGGTAAAGATTTTTTAGAAATTGAAACACCATTCTTAATCAAATCTACACCGGAAGGTGCTAGAGATTTCGTTGTACCATCAAGAATGAATGAAAATGAATTCTATGCATTACCTCAATCACCGCAGTCATTTAAGCAATTATTGATGGTTTCTGGTTTTGAGAAGTACTTCCAAATTGTAAAATGTTTTAGAGATGAAGATTTAAGAGCGGACAGACAGCCGGAGTTTACACAAATTGACTGCGAAATGTCATTTGTAACGCAAGAGGATATTCTAAATACTTTTGAAGGTTTAACAAAGCACTTATTCAAAACATTAAGAGGCGTAGAATTACCTGATTTCATTAGAATGCCATTTGCTGAAGCAATGGAGAAGTATGGTGTTGATAAGCCAGATATTAGATTCGGAATGGAGTTTGTAGACTTTGCTCCTGTTTCAAAGAATAAAGGATTTAATGTTTTCGATCAATCTGAAGTAGTAATTGGTATTAACGCAAAAGGTTGTGCAGATTACACAAGAAAGCAATTAGATAAATTAACTGACTTCGCTAAATCACAACAAGTTGGAGCAAGAGGAATGGTTTACGTTAAGTGTAATACTGATGGGACCTTCAAATCTTCAGTAGATAAATTCTATACTCAAGAAGACTTAGCAGAATGGGCTAAAGCAGCTGATGCAGCAGCTGGTGACTTATTATTATTGTTGTCTGGCGATAAAGATGCAACAAGAAAACAACTAGGTGTATTGAGGTTACACATGGGAGATCAATTAGGGTTAAGAGATACTAATGTATTTAAACCAATGTGGGTAGTAGATTTTCCAATGGTAGAGTGGGATGAAGATAGTGAGAGATGGCATGCAATGCACCATCCTTTTACTTCTCCAAAAGCGGAAGATATGCATAAGCTAGAAACGGACTTAGGTGCTGTTAACGCAGATGCTTATGACTTGGTAATTAATGGTGTAGAAATCGGAGGTGGATCAATTAGAATTCATGATAAAGATAAGCAAGCACTAGTTTTTAAAGCATTAGGTTTAACAGATGAAGAAGCAAGAGAGAAGTTTGGTTTCTTATTAGATGCTTTCGAATATGGAGCACCTCCACACGGTGGTATTGCTTTTGGATTTGATAGACTATGCGCAATGTTTGGTGGAAGTGAATCAATCAGAGATTATATTGCATTTCCAAAAAATAATCAGGGTAGAGACACCATGTTAAATGCACCTAGTAAAGTAGATGCTGAGCAATTAGAAGAGTTAAGGTTAGCTTTAAAATAAGCTAAAAATCACTTTAAATAATTAAAAAGCCTTTCCGTATTTTTATGGAAAGGCTTTTTTTATTCATGCATAAGTTGATTTATATATTGCTGTTATTGCTAGTTACTGATGTAATTGGTCAAGGGTATGATATTGTTGTAGAAGAAGCAAGTTCAAAAAGACTAATGAAGTCCATTGAGCATATTTGTGAAAATGCTTTAAGTGAGGAAGAGATCATCTCTAAAGTCTATATTTTATTCGCTAGTAAAGGTTATTTCGCAGCACAGATCAATCTTATTGATAGTCAGCTTAATATTTCATCCGGTAAAGCATTTCAATGGTTGTTAATTAATGAAGATTCGACCAATCTGGATTTGATTAAAAAGATAGGGCTAAATCAAAATCAATTTAAAGGTAAATTAAGTCCATTTGCTTTTGAATTGAATATGGAGGGATTGTTAAAAGAGTTAAACAACGCAGGTTATCCTTTTGCTAAAGTACAATTGACTCAAGTTGAGATGACAGACTCAAATATTGCTGGCACAATTTCGATTGATAAAGGAAAGCAGTTATTCTTTGGTGATATTAAGAATTTAGGTGGTTTAGAGATCGCACCTTCATATATTTTTGCAGTGATAGGTTTTAAGCCTGGAGATTTGTTTAATATGGAAAAATGGAAAGCTATCGATCAAAATGTTCGAAATATTCCATTTGCAGAATTTTTACAATTGTCAAGGTATAGGATAACGAGAGGGGATTTAGATGTTGACTTATTTCTAGACGAAAAAGAAGTTAATCAATTTCAGGGTATTATTGGTTTTCAAAACAATGGAACAAATGAAAATGAAATTACTTTAACAGGGGATGTAGCTTTACATCTTTATAATCCGATGCAATATGGGTCTGAGTTTAAATTAGATTGGAAAGGTTTTGGAAATGGTGGACAATTGGCAAATTTAGCATTGAATTACCCATATATTGGAGGTTTAAATATTGGTTTCGATTACGGTTTAAACTTTCAAAGAATAGACACTAATTTTCAAAATGTACATCAACAGTTAGGTTTGAATTACTTATTTAATTTAAAGAATCATATCATATTTGGTCTAGATAGAGAAAATACAGCCTTGATAACTGTGCCAGTTGATTTGATTCGTCTCACTAATCAGTTACCAGAACAATTAGATCAGAGATCATTGGGTTATTTTATGAATTATTTTTTCTCAAGTAGTAATAATGGAATAGCTTTTAAGAAGGGAGTCAAGCTAAGTTTAAACGCTAAATTATATCAAACTACATTTCTTAGAAATGAAGCAATACTAAGCATTGAAGATGAGGATGTAGATTTCTCTCAAATTTATGATACAATTAATGATAAACAAAATTTAAAAATAGAGGCAGAAATAGAGTGGGCGAAGCAAATTAATGATGTGCATGTAATTGTACCAAAGTTAGCTATAGGTTATAATGCAAATCCATATTTATTAACCAATGAAAGTTTTTTAATTGGTGGTATGCAAACATTGAGGGGTTTCGATGAACAATCAATACGATTAGCTAATTATGCAATATCTACTATGTCCTATCATTATTATTATCAGCAAAATTCAAGTTTAGAAGGTTTTGTTAATTATGGAACAGGAAACAGAATAAATGAATTCGATAGACATCATTATTTAGGATTTGGTTTAGCTTTACATATCGGTATGGAAAATGGTCGGTTTTCAATGAGTTATGCGCTTGGTAAACAGGATAACAATGATTTATTGGTGAAAAATGCTAAATTTCATTTCGGTTATATTCAGAATTTATAAAATGGAATTTAAAGCATTTGATAACACAATCACTGTATACTTATTACTAGCAATAGTAGGAGTATGGGTGTGGGTTTTTTCAAAAGAGCGAAATATTCTTAAGAATAAATTTAGAATGTTAAGTTCTACATTTGAAGCTAAACATGATTTTAAATCAATTGAAGGGAAAAAGAATCTAAATGAATTTATTTTACAATTTTTATTTGCAATTGAATTAGCATTAGTATTTCAGATTGCAAAAGGCTCCTATGATGTTGATTTTGATGTGTTTTTGATTGCAGGACTTCTTCTTGTTGCACTATTTCTGAAATCTCAATTCTTTAAGTTTATCGGTTTTTTAACAGGTAAAACGATCATTTTTGAATTTTATAAATATAATATTAATCTTATATATAAATTATTATCAATCATATCGCTACCTATTATCATAATGGCTTATTTATCAACAACTAATGTTAAGATAATTAGTCTTTGGATATTGATTATTCTTTTTGCTATTGCTGTGTTTATAAGAGTTTTTAAACTCATGCAATTAGCCAACAAATATGTAAAATTTCATAAAATATATTTTTTTATTTATTTTTGTACGCTAGAAATTTTGCCAAATTGGCTCATTATAGAGTTGATTTTTGATAAAATCTAAAGTTTATGGCTGAAGTAAAAACTGCAAAGACATTGAAAGACGCTGATGTTAATAGTATATTGATTTCTCAACCGGAACCTGAGAATAAGAATTCTCCTTATTACGATATCGCTAAGAAGTATGGTATTAATTTGGATTTTAGGAAATTTATCCAAGTGGATGGAATTTCTCCGAGAGAATTTAGAAAACAAAAAGTTAATATTTTAGATCATACTGGTATAATATTTACAAGTAGGAATGCAATTGATCATTATTTCAGAATGTGTGAGGAAATGAGGATTCAAATGCCTCATACAACTAAATACTTCTGTACTTCTGAATCGATTGCTTTATATCTTCAAAAATATATTCAGTATAGAAAAAGAAAGGTTTTCTTTGGAACTGGAAGATTAGCTTCTTTATTAGAATTATTAATGAAACATAAAGCTGAGAACTTTTTATATCCATGTTCAGATGTAAGAAAAGATGAACTTCCTAACTTTTTAGCTGAAAATGGAATGGCTTTTAACGAAGCAATTTTATATAAAACTGTCGCTTCTGATTTATCAGACCTATCAGATATTAAATATGATATGTTAGTGTTTTTTAGTCCTACAGGGATTAAGTCATTACACATCAATTTCCCTGATTTTGAGCAAGGAGCAACAAGAATTGCAACTTTTGGACCTACCACACTAAAGGCGGTAGAGGATGCTGGGTTAACAGCAGATATTCAAGTGCCATCACCAGAGTGTCCATCAATGACAATGGCTATTCAAAAATATTTGGACAAAGTAAAAAAATAGATAAACATAAACTAGAAGAATATATCAAGCCTATCCATTCTCTTGGATGGGCTTTTTTGTTTATTTTAACAGTATAAATTCAAAGTAGGTATAGCTTACGGCTGAAATTAATTTGATTTTAATGGACCGTTTATTTATGTTTATGCGTATTGTAAGAATAAATAGAAGAAAATAAGCTTCACTTTGTTAAGCAAAATTATAGTAAACTCAAGGGTAATTTGGATTCTATTAGTGTTCTATTCACTAGTGGGAAAAGAACTTTTTGCGCAACAAGATCCTCAGTTTTCTCAATACATGTTTAGTAAGATGGTATTTAATCCAGGATTTACAGGTATTGATGAAATTAGTACTGTTTCCCTAATGTATAGAGACCAATGGATGGGTTTTGATGGAGCACCTAGATCCCAGTTTATTTCGTTTGATACACCAGTAGAAAAAGCTTTTGGTGGAATGGGATTCACTATTCTTAACGATCAAATAGGAACGCAAAGGACAACTAACTTTAATTTTAATTATGCACCTAGAATCTATTGGAGAACAAATTCAGGAGATAGAAGAAGTTTGAGTGCTGGTTTAGGATTAAATTTGACACAGTTCTCAATTGATGGAAGTGTCTTTCGTTCTCCGGACGGATATTATGAAGGTGGACAAACTGATCATAATGATGATGCAATTCCAAATGGTTTAGCTTCTGATGCGGCAATTGACATGTCTTTTGGTACATATTATTACGCTTCAGACTTTTACATTGGAGGTTCTATGACTCATATGTTAGGTTCTAAACTGTCCATTGATCAAGTAACTTTAAATTCGTCTAGGAATTTATTTTTGATGGGAGGTAGAGCATTTGATGTAGGTGTAGATTATGTTATAATGCCGTCTGTATTATATAAAACAACATTTAGAAAAAGTCAATTAGATATCAATACAAACGTTCAATACAATAATGAGATATGGGCTGGCGTTGGTATAAGAGGAGTTACAAGATATAGTGCGGATGCATTCGTATTTAATTTTGGAGCTCACGTAACTAATCAAGTAAGTGTAGGTTATGCTTACGACCTAACAGCGTCTTCTATTGGAGCTTTCAGTGGAGGAACACACGAATTTTTATTTAAATATAGACTATTGAATTTCGGAATCGGTCAGAATAGACCTGAAACAACATACTGTCCTAGACATATGTAAGACTGGAATTGTGGATAAATAAGAATAAAATTGTATTTTAATCAATACAACTGTAACCTTAATAAAAGACCTTCCGTACAAGCAATGCGCGTCGAGATGGAAAAATTTTATTATATTTGTTGTATTGCCTAATGAAATTTTTAGTCATGAGGAGGATAGTATACTACGCTAAAGCGTTAATTTTAATGGCCGTATTCGTTGGATGCGGGATGTCTTACAAAGGTAACTTATTAGGAACCTTAGATAGACCTATATGGTATCACATAATGCCATACGGAATGGTTTATGTACCTACAGGTACATTGCATATTGGTCCTGGTGATCAAGATGTGAACTTTGCATTAGTTCAAAGATCTAAGCAAGTCTCAATTCCAGGTTTCTACATGGATGATACAGAAATTTCTAATAATGAATATAGACAGTTTGTCGAGTATATCAGAGATTCAATTGCACACAAGCTAATCGGAGATGAGCATATCATCGAAACAGATCAAGGTACAGAAATGATTGATTGGTCTGTTAGAATTAGATGGGATGATGAAGAAACTCAGGAGTTGATCGAGGAATTATATTATCCTGAGGAAGAAAGATTCTGGGGTAAGAAGAAAATTGATCCTAGAAAATTAAATTATGAATACTCTTGGGTTGATTTACTTCAAGCATCAAAAAACAAGATTAAAGAAAGAAATGGAGAGTCTACAATTGAAAGGAAAGACCTTATTAAAACTAAGACAATCAATGTTTATCCAGATACATTAGTATGGATAAGAGACTTTTCTTATGCTTATAATGAGCCAATGGCAAGAAACTATTTTTCTCACCCTGCCTATGATAATTATCCTGTTGTAGGTATTTCATGGGTTCAAGCTACGGCTTTCTCAATATGGAGAACAAGATTGTTTGCAGATTGGAGATCTTATATCGGAGAAACAAGAGCTGATGAGTTTAGATTACCTACCGAGTTTGAGTGGGAGTATGCTGCAAGAGGTGGAAAGAAATTATCTCCATTCCCTTGGGGTGGACCTTATGTTCGAAATGGTAAAGGATGTATTCTTGCTAATTTCAAGCCAGGTAGAGGTAATTATCCAGATGATGGTGGGTTATATACTGTAAAAGTTAATTCTTATTGGGCAAATGATTTTGGATTATATAATATGTCAGGAAACGTTGCAGAATGGACTGCTAACGCTTTTGAGGAGAATGTAAATTCTTTTGAACATGATTTTAATCCAGATTATAGATATGATGCTCAGGATGATGATCCGATTACCTTAAAGAGAAAAGTAATTAGAGGAGGATCATGGAAGGATATTTCTTATTACATGCACACTGGTACTAGGTCTTACGAATACCAGGATACTACGAAGTCTTATATAGGATTTAGATGTGTTATGTCGTTCTTAGGTAGGTCAATTAATGATGGAATCAACTAGTAAAATTAGTTTTTATCGAAATTTTTATTAATTTACATTATTACAACCAAAAACCTGAAAACAATAAATCTTTATGAAGAAACTAATTGCATATTTCGAGACAGAGAAAGGGGCTAAAACAAAAAATATGATCACATGTATCGGTGCCGCCGTTGTGATCCTAGGAGCATTATTTAAAATTACACACTGGCCAGGAGCAATGGCGATGTTGATTTTAGGAATGTCTGTAGAAGCAGTACTCTTTGTTATGTTCGGAGTATTACCTCCTCATAAAGAATATCACTGGGAAAAATATTATCCAGGATTGGACATAAATCCGCATGCCGAGCATGAATATGAAGGAGAAGAACATCACGCTGGACAACCACATGGTCATCAAGAAGTTGAAGGTGCTGCTACAACCGATATCGCTAATGTTGCAATGGATGATGATGAAAAATCACTTTCTTTACAATTAGATGAAGCATTATCAGAAGCTGCAATAGGTCCAGATATTATTCAATCGTTAGGAACTAACTTAGAAAAGCTTGGATCGGGATTAAATACGCTTGGAAACATGACTGATGTATCAGTTGTAACACAAGAATTCTCTGAAAAAGCGATGGGAGCTGCTAAAGGTTTAGAAGAAATGGGTATAGCTTACGGTAAAGCCACAGATGCTGCTGATAATTTAACAGCTTTTGCTAGTGAAGCCGGAGAGTATAAACAATCTATGGTTGCATTATCTGGTAACCTTAATGCTTTGAATGAAATGTATCAAATGGAATTAGAGAATGGAAGCAATACTTTCAAATCTATTGATCAATTTTATTCAAGTGTGAATACTATCATGACAACTTTAGAGGATTCAGCAGAGGATACTAAACGTTATAGAGAAGAGGTAGCAGTTTTAGCTAATAATATCTCTACTTTAAATAATGTTTACGGAAATATGCTCACAGCAATGTCTGCAGCAGGGAATCAACAGTAAATCGGTATTTTACAATTCTCAAAAAAACCAATCTAAAAAGAAACTATGTCAGTACCGAAGGATCCCCGAATGCAGATGATCAATATGATGTATTTGGTATTAATGGCCTTATTAGCGCTGAATACTGGTAAAGAGGTATTAGCTGCATTTAGATCATTAGAAATTTCAATTGAAAATGCAATTACTCAACAAGAAGTTAAAATTGATGAGTTACGTTCAAAAATAAGACAGATTTACAATAATGATCAAGAAAATCCTGATGTTAAAGATTTCTATAATTATTCAATAAAAATTAATGAAAAAGCTCAGATTGTAAAGGATAAAATTGCAGAAGTTAAAGCTGAATTAGAAATTGCTGGTGGTGGTTATGTGGATTTATCTCACGGACTATTAGAATTAGAGCAAACAGATAATAATGATTTTGGACCACATTACATGGGACCTCCTTCTGAAGGAGGATTAGGTATTGGTGATGAAATCAGAGAAGCATTAAATCTTTGTAGAACTGAATGGATGGAAATGGTGGATAATGACACGAATAAAGTGAAATTACATACTGAAATTCCTCAGGAATTAAATGTTGGAGACGGAGAAACTGTTTCTTGGTCTTACACCACTTTTCATGTTCCTTTATCTGCTGTAATGGCAACCTTATCAGAACTTGGATCTAGAGTAAGATCTTCTGAAATAACAATGTATAACTACTTTATCAAGGAGTTAGGAGCAGATGTTATATCAGTAGACAGAATGGCCCCTTTAGTCATGGCTGAATCAAAATTTGTAGAACCAGGAAAAGAGTATAATTCTGAAATATTTTTAGCTGCTTGGAATTCTACTCAAAAGCCTAGTGTTTATATTGGTACATTATCTGATGAAGCAAAATTAGCAGCCTCAAAAAAAGATTCTGTAACAGGTGAACCAATGCCTGGTGTCTATTGTGCAGCTGGTATTGAAATTGCAGCAGACAAGGCAGATTCATATTGGCCTTTTAATGAAACTAAAGAAGAATTAGAAGAATTAGAATTAACTGAAACAAGCAGAGGGTCATTTAAGATACCTAATGTAGGAAGTGGTGTTGGTCCTAAAACTTATGAAGGTGCAATAATGATCAAAAAGAAATCTGGAAAAGTAAGATGGTATCCTTTTGAAGAAATGTATACAGTTGCTGGTAAAGGTTCTTGTGTTGTTTCTGCATTAAAGATGAATGTAATGTATGTAGGGGTTGATAATCCTATGTCTGCAGTTGTACCTGGATACAAACCAGACTTCGTAACTATGTCTATTTCAGACGGTTCTCCATGTAAGAGACAGAAAGGTGTTGCTTGGAATGTGAAACCAACTAAGACTGGTACCGTACAAGTAAATCTTACTGTAAAAGAAAAGGATGGTTCCAAATCTAAATTAAAAGGTGGAGAATTCAGGGTTAAAAGAGTTCCCGATCCAATTGCTACAGTGGGTGGTAAGTTAGAAGGTGGTAAAGTTCCGCGTGGTAAATTTAAATCTCAACAAGGTTTAATTCCGGTATTAAAGAACTTTGACTTTGATTTTAAGTTTAAGGTGGTGAGTTATGAGTTAACATTTATCAAACCAAGAAAAGATCCACAAATTCTTAAAGGAAAAGGACCAATTTTTAGCGGACCTATTAAAACAGCAATCAGGGATGCAATCCCGAAAGCGAAATATATCTTTACTAATATTAAGGTAAAAGGAGACGACGGATCAAAGAGAACGCTACCAAGTATTGTATTTGAGATATTGTAAATATTAAGTTATGGCAAAGAAAGGTTTAATTATAGTATTGTTATTGAGTGCATCAATTGTGATGTTTGCTCAAGGTGGAGGAGCTAGTCTAACTGGTGAGCCTACTGTTAGAGACAGAGCTTATGATGTTGTAAGAACGACTAGTAGACAAATAATTGCATATACACATCTTAGAGAAGCAGATGTATTCTATGAGAAGCGTATTTGGAGAGTTATCAATGTTAATGAGAAAATGAATAAGCCATTCATTTATCCTGAAAGAAAGTTTATTGATATTCTTTTAGACAATGCATATGAAGGTGTAATTTCAGCTTACGGAACGGGAGATGATCAGTTTACAACGGCTTTAACGCTTGAAGAAGTGAAGAACTACGGTAGAGGTGCTGATACACAATTAGTTATTGACCCTATTACTTTAGAAGAAAGATATGAGATTTTCGAAAGAGAGTTAAATAGAGATAACATTAGATCTTATAGAGTTAAGGAGGATTGGATCTTTGATAAGCAACAATCTACTTTATATGTTAGAATCTTAGGAGTTGCTCCAATTGAATCTAGATATGATGAGAATGGTAACTTTATTGCAGATGTGCCTATGTTTTGGTTCTACTACCCTCATTTAAGGAACATCTTAGTAAATGAGGAAGTATTTAACCCAATGAATGATGCGCAGTTAATTGCATGGGATGATTTATTTGAAATGAGATTATTTAGTTCTTATATCATGCAAGAGTCTAATGTTTACGGAAGAAGAATTAAGGATTATGCTGGTTCTGGAATCGATGCTTTATTAGAACATGATAGAATTAGACAAGAAATGTTTGAGAAAGAACACGATTTATGGTCTTACTAGACTATATCTAATATTATAATTAAAGCCTCGTTTCTTAAACGGGGCTTTTTTATTTCTCCTGATTAAAGTACTTAATGATTAATTCAGCTTTATTTGGCTTAATATGTTTAGACAAAGAACTTAGGTTTTGTTCTGAAATTTTCTTGATTGATCTAAACTCTTTTAATAAAGTTTGAACAGTTTTTTTACCTATTCCTTCTATTTGTTCTAATTCGCTATTAAAGTTTTTCTTATCCCTTACATTTCGATGGAAAGTGATTGCAAATCTATGTGCTTCATTTCTTAGTTGTTGAATTAGTTTTAAGCTCATGGATTTCTTATCCAGATATAAAGGAATAGAATCATTTGGATAATAGATCTCTTCTAATCGTTTTGCGATTCCTATAACTGCAACCTTACCAAATAAGTCTAGTTCTTTCAAGCTTTCAACAGCCGAGCTTAGCTGGCCTTTACCTCCATCAATTACTATAAGTTGAGGGATTGGTTCATTTTCAGATAAGAGGCGCTTATATCGTCTATAAACAATCTCTTTCATAGAAGAAAAGTCATCTGGTCCAACAACTGTTTTTACATGAAAGTGTCTGTAATCTCTTTTAGCTGGCTTTCCATTTTTAAAAACAACACAACTAGCTACGGGAGTTGTTCCCTGTATATTAGAGTTGTCAAAACACTCTATATGATATGGTACATCCTTTAAATGAAGATCTATCTTCATTTGTAGAAGGTATTTGTTAATGGCTTTTTTAGTTTCCTGTTCCTTAATCTTATTTTCTATATGCACTCTGAGGTTTTGAATAGCTAGATTTATTAAATCCTTTTTTGTCCCTCTAGAAGGGATATTTGCTTTTATATCTAAGAATTCTAGTTCCACACTTCTGTTAACTATTATGTCTTTTGTTTCGGAGTTAATATCCTTTCTTAATCTATAAATTGCTTCTGCTAATAAGATACTTTCCTCTTCGTCTAGTTTGTTTTTTACTTCGATCGTTCTAGAAAATAATAATGATCCATTTTTTATCTGTAGATAATTTACATAAGAATTTTCCTCATGTTTCATTACAGCAAATACATCTAAATCATCAATGTTATAACTGCTAATCTCAGATTTACTCTGATATTTGGATAGTAAATTTAGGGTTTCAGAAAGTTCATGGGCTTTTTCAAAGTTGAGATCTTCCGATGCTGATCCAATACTTTCTTTAACCTCATTAATTACTTTTCTGATATTTCCTTTAAGGATATTTCTGATCTGATTGATTTGATCATTATAAGCTTCTTCAGATTGTAATCCTTCACATGGTCCTTTACATTTTTTTATGTGATAATCTAGACAGATTTTATACTTCTTGTTGTCAATATGGTGTTGAGCAAGATTAAAATTACACGATCTTATTTGATAAGAATCTTTAATTAATTCTAACAAAGATTTAACCATTGTACTAGAGCTAAATGGACCTAGGTATTCCGAGCCATCTTTAATTAGTCTTCTAGTTGAAAAAATTCTGGGAAAACGCTCTTTCTTGATACAAATATAAGGATATGTCTTACCGTCCTTTAATAGAATATTGTACTTAGGTTGAAATTCTTTAATAAGATTATTTTCAAGAATAAGTGCATCTTGTTCCGTTCTTACAACAGTAAAATCAATTAGCTGCGTATGCGAAAGCATTAAGTTAATTCTTCTACTGTTACCTTCTTTATTAAAGTACGAACTTACTCTTTTAAATAAGTCTTTAGCTTTACCAATATAAAGTAGATTACTTTCCTTATCTAAATACTTGTAGATACCTGGCTGATGAGGAAGTTTATTCGAGAATTTTTTGAATTCCTCTTTGGTCATAGTTGATTATCTATGTTGCCATCATCTAATATACTCTTACCTGTATTCTTGATAATGTTATCTTCACAATCTAAATCAATAGTGATTCTTTCAGAAGGTGGTTCAAATTTAACTTCAGGAGAATAAGTAAGCGTAGAGTCTTCATAGATTTTCTTCATGTATTTTCCCCAAATAGGCAGTGCCATAGATGCTGCTTGCCCTTGTGATATATTTCTAAAGTGAACCGCTCTGTCTTCGGCACCAACCCATACTCCATTTACTAATTCTGGTGTATAGCCTAAAAACCATCCATCAGAATGATTTTGAGTCGTTCCTGTTTTACCACAGATTTGACCTTCTAATTGGTAAGGATGATATCTTGATTTTAATCTTCTACCAGTACCTACTCCCCAATCTGGTAAAACATCATTTTCGTCTTCGTTGGGGTGGTGTACCCCGTTAACAGCTCCTTGCATCATTTGCACCATTCCATAAGCAGTTTGCTCGGATATTGCCTCTGTTCTTTTCGGACTAAACTCCGCAACAATATTACCACCTTTATCTTCTATTCTAGAAATGAATATAGGTTCAATCCAAATTCCTTTATTTGGGAAAGTACCGTAAGCGCCAACCATTTCATAAAGTGAAATATCAAATGTACCTAGGCAAATAGAAGGATAAGGTTTAATAGGTGAAGTAATACCCATTCTTTTTGCTAATTCAACAACAGGTTTAGGCCCAAATTCTTTCATTACCCATGCAGCTATAGCATTAATTGACCCTGCAAGTCCGTATTTTAGAGTCAATAGTTCTCCAGAATATTTGCCACCAGAGTTTTTAGGAATCCACTCTTTACCTAAATCATCTACAAATCGATAAGCTTGGTCCGGTACAGAAATACACGGTGAGACTCCATTATCCAAAGCAACAGTATATACAAATGGTTTAAAGGTAGATCCTACTTGTCTTTTACCATGTTTTACATGATCATATTTAAAGTGATAGTGATTGACTCCTCCAACCCATGCTTTAATATGACCCGTCCCAGCTTCCATGGACATAAAACCAGAATGTAATATTTGTTTGGCAAACCTTACAGAATCAATCGGTGCAATAACAGTATCTATAATACTATCCCAAGCAAATAATTTAGTTCTAACTGGCGTATTAAATACAAGCTTTATAGTGTCCATAGAAAGTTTCTGATCATACTTCATTCTTCTATATCGCTCTGATTTTCTTACACCAGCCCAGATGATATTTTTAATTGATTTTTCATCTAATGCCTTATCGAATGGAGCATTTTTCACATTTTCCCAGTGTTTGTCAAAACTTGCTTGAAGTTCTGTCATGTGCTCTGAAACAGATTCTTCCGCATACCTTTGCATTCTAGCATCAATAGTAGTTACAATCTTTAATCCATCTTTGTAGATATTGTAGGGTGTACCATCTGGTTTATTATTTTTTGAGGCCCATTGCTTTAAGAACTTTCTTAATTTCTCTCTAAAATAAGGAGCAAGACCTTCATTATGGTTAGCTTGATGATAATTGATGGCAAGGTCTAGCATTTTTAAGGAATCATATTGACTCTCTGGAAGATCTCCAAATTTTGTCATTTGCTTCATTACAACATTTCTTCTAATCTTAGATTTTTCTGGATTCCTATTTGGATTATATAAGGATGTGGCTTTAAGCATACCCACTAAGACAGCAGCTTCTTCTAATTTTAATTGACTAGGATGTTTGTCAAAGAAGGTTTTTGTTGCAGACTTAATACCAAAGGCGTTACCAGTATATTCAACCGTATTGAAATACATGGTGATAATTTCATTTTTGGTGTAGTTTCTTTCTAGCCTCGCAGCAATTATCCATTCTTTTAGTTTTTGTAAAATTCGTTTAAATGTACTTAGCCGCTTTTTATGAAATAGATTTTTTGCTAATTGCTGAGTTATCGTACTACCTCCACCTCGTTTTCCTAGAAACATAGTAGCAGTTATTAATCTATTAATATCGATACCAGCATGGTCTCTATATCTTGCGTCCTCTGTTGCTATTAAGGCATGAGTTAAATGTGGACTTAGTTGTTCATAAGGAATCGGAGATCTATTATGCTTATAGTATTTACCTAATAAATAACCATCTGCAGTTAAGACTTCAGATGCTAAAAAATTCTTAGGATTTTCTAGTTCTTCAAAGGTAGGAAGCTGACCAAGTTTATCGATTGAAATTTGATAAAGCAATATCGAAATACTTGATATGCCTAAAGAGAAGATGATCCAAGAAAACAAGATAACCTTGATGTATTTTTTCTTTATGTTTGCTGTTGGTTGTTCCTTCATCTAATTGTAATATTCTGTGTAGAATTCTAAATAGCCTACTAAGTTCTTGGTGTCCATTAGTACACCATAATTATTTTTACCAATTGTAAACAACTCGTGTTTCATTTTCTTCAACAACTTTTTAGTGGTATTGTCCTTTTTTAAGGCCTTTATGTAAGCTTTGGAATCTTTAATACCATCAAAGCTCTTTACAATGATCATTTTTTGGTCTTCAAATTCAATATTAATCAACTGATAGCTTTTTCTTTTAAACACTCTTTTATTAAACCCTGATAGATCTACCGTTAAATTAGAACTTTGAAAATCTGCTGTACTTATAAGCACACAAATAAAATGTCTATCGGTGGGTCTGTATAAGAAAGTCTGGTTATTGAATAAATCAGAGTTGGATAATAAAGCTATAATATCATCAGCTTGTCTTTTAATTGGATCATCTGGAAACTCTTTAACGATTTGCTGAAGGTAATTAATCATGCTATCTTGTCTATTTAAATAACCAAAAGACTTAGCTTTTAAGAACAAGTATTTAACTTTAAATTCACTTTTATTATCATCGCTTAGACCACTATTACAAGCACTAATACACACTTCATATTTTTGACTATTAAAAGCATGATAGGCATTTTCATAATTGCTTTCTTTATTACTTTTTTGATTTACTTGTTCGAATAAATATTTAGTGATCTTAGATTTAGGATAGTCTGTCAATAAACTATTTTTAATGTTTTTTACTTCTGCATTATTATCTTCGGCTTTATTAAGTAGGTATAATTGGAAGTATACCACATCTATATTCGGATCTTCTGGAAACCTTTTAATTAACTCTTTAAAGTAATAGATCGATTTATCTCTATTCTTAATGTCTTCTTTAAAACTAATACCCAATTCATATAAACTGTTTCTTATAGATAAATTAGAACTAGATAATTTATCATCAGTATTAGGAATTTGATTAAGATAATAAGCTGGGTCTAAAAGTTGACTTTCATCTTTCTTCACTACTTTAGTATCATCATCATCTTGTTCTAGATTATCATCCTTGCTTTTCCTTCTCCAATTGTCTTCTAGCTTTCTACTTCCCCAAGATCTTAAGAATGTTTGATGTCCAATTTCTTTTGTATTCTCATTATAAAAATACCATTCGGCATTTCTGTTTCGTCTATTAGGTCTAGTATCGGTACTTTTTTGAGATTGAGCATTTAGTCTAGCTAATTGCTCTTGCTGTTCTCTTTCTATTTTTTCTTTTCTTGCTTCAATTCTTTCATTAATCAATTCCATAATTACATCTTCGGATAAAGTCGCTAATTCCTGTATTGAATCTTGGAAAGCAATATTTTCAATATTATTCTTAATTCGGTCTAATTGAGTTTGCAAACGATAAACATCCTGGTAGTCCTTATATTGCTTATTCATATTCATGATACTACTATCGTAATTCTCAGCAGCATTAATGTATTCCCCTTTAAAGAATTGAAGTTCTCCAATTTTTAAATAAGACAGCCCTTTCTGATGTTTGTTGTCTATACTGGATGCAATTGATTTATGATAATATTTTACAGCTGCATCAGCATCATTTTCTATCATGGAAATATTACCTAAGGTGTAATAAAGTTGATCTAATCGATCGTGATTTTTTTCATCTTCAATCATTTCAAATACTAATTTCTTAATATTTGAATTTGTACCTGAAGACATTTCCTGAAAAGCAGATGCAATTTTTAGTTTTGCATTAAATTCATATTCATAATCAGGTCTTAAATCTAATACTTTATTAAAGTATTCCAGCGCTGGTGTCACTTGCTCCATTTCAAGGAAAATCTGACCAAGTAAGAAGTTTAATTTGATTTTTTCTTTTCTTTTCTTAGATAAGATAATCGCTTTTTTTAAGGGTAGTATAGCATTCTTTATATCTCCTTTTTTTATGTATATATGAGCTTGTGTAATATACATTTCCGTTTTTTGTCTGTCACTTAATTCATCATCATTAAGGATAAGATCCGCAACTATCATCGCTTTTTGAAAGTCTTGCTGTTCCACAAAAGTAAGCATCAACCATTGTACAGATTTATAATAAGAATGCTGATGAGAGATCTTGTATTTTGCTAATAGTTCTTCTAAAGTTTTTTCTTCTTCAGCATTACTTCCTCTTTTCTTTTTCTTCTTTCTTCTCCTTCTCCTTCGCTTTTTCTTTTTCTTATTCTTGGAAGAACTTTCATCTTTATTATGAAAATCTGAAGTTACATAGAGTAAGTTATTGATTGCGTCTTCGTATTCTCCAAGGTATAAATATGCCTTTCCAATCAATAGATTACAATTATCTACCCATTTACTTTTTCTATGCTTTAAAATTACTTTTTCAGACTTTTCAATTACTGTCTGCATTTGACTGCTTATAGTTTGTTTTTTAGTAGATGAAACTGTGGGGTAAAGTTCTAAGAAGTTATCGAAATCTATTTGTTCACCTTCAAGTAAAAGTGCTTCAGATTCAGACATTGTAAGCTTAGCATAGAAATAGCCATTGTATCTCGCAGTTGTATTGTGATACAGGTCAATTAGAAACGATCCTTTCTTCTTCTTCTTGCGTTTTGCATCAAGTTGAATAGGGATTCCGATAAGTACTACCAATATGATTAAAAGTAGTTTCTTCAAGCGTTAATATTTAATAAATAACTACTTTTCAGCTAAAATTATTTTAAATTTAGCCAAAAAAAGTAGCTCCTAATAGATAAGGCGATGCAAAAAAGTGATAAATCAATAATTAATCGCTGGCTAAGCGGCTTAACCAATCGTTATCGTTTGGTTGTAATGAATGAAGATAGCTTTGAAGAGGCTGCTGTTTTTAATCTTTCTAGATTAAATATTTATCTCATTTTATCCTCCATTTTTGTTGTGATTGTAGCAGTAGTTTGTGCACTAATCATTTTTACGCCTGTCAAGGAATATTTGCCAGGTTACGAAGGGATCAAACTAAAGAAGGAAGTCATTGATATGAAACTAACTTTAGATTCTTTAGATAGAGAATTGGGTTATGCAGATCAATACTACAGAGGAATAAGGTTTGCTATGACTGGTGGGAGAGATTCTAGTTTTATCAATGAAAGTAATAAAGCAGTAACACTAGATAGTGTAGACCTAGACAATGTTTCAGAATCTGACTTAATGATTAGAGATAAAGTAGAGAAAGAAATAAAGTATCGGTTATTCTCGGGAGAAACTAAAAATGAACTTCCACATTTTATATTGCCAATAGAAGGAATGATTTCGTCTTCTTTTAATGAAGATGAGGGGCATTTTGGGATAGATATAGTTGCAGCAGAAGAATCAATTATCAAATCTATATACAATGGAATGGTCGTTTTTAGTGATTGGACGATTGAAAATGGACATGTTTTAGTGATACAACATGACAATGATTATCTGTCTATATACAAGCATAATTCGCAATTGCTTAGAAAAAATGGTAATTTTGTCCAACCAGGAGATCCAATAGCTGTTATTGGAAATACTGGAACACATTCTACAGGGACACATTTACACTTTGAGCTTTGGCATAAAGGTAATGCTGTTGACCCTGAGGAATATATAAATTTTAAATAGAATTGATATGTTTAAGAAAGACGATAAAAAGGCGAGTGGGGCAAAGGTAACTAATCCTAATAAAGTAGGAGCAAATGCTATTTATAATATTATTGGTGCAGAGACTGTTATAGAAGGATCTATTACTACAGAATCTAACATCAGAATTGATGGTGTATTAAGAGGTTCTTTAAAATCCAAAGCAAAAATTGTTATTGGACCTACTGGTAGAATTGAAGGTGATGTTGTAGGACAGAATGCGGATATTGAAGGAGAGATTACAGGTAAAGTTACAGTAATGGAATTGTTAGTATTAAAATCAACTTCTCAAGTAGAAGGTGATATTGCAACTAACAAGTTTGTTGTTGAAGCTGGAGCTAAATTTAACGGTAACTGCAGAATGGGTGCGCTTATCAAAGAAATAGAGCAAGACAAAGTTTTCGAATTAGCTGCTCAGGAATAATCAATTATTAATCAGTTTGCAAAATATTCAGGGTTAGCATTTCAGATGATGGCGATAATAGCCATTGGTGTATTTATTGGTCAATACTTAGATGAAAAATATCAAGTTGAAGAAAAGTATTTTACTCTAGTATTTACCTTGGTTTTTCTCATGATTTCACTTTATTATGTCCTTAAAGGATTTATCCATAAGTCATAGTGCTTTGCTTAAGTTAAAAGTATCTTATGAGAAGATGCTAAAAGACTATCTACCAGCTCCTATACTTTCATTTATTTGTTCTGTACTTGCTCAGGAAAAAGTCTATTTAATTATCGCTGGAGATCGTACTTCTAAATTAGGAGATTATCATTTTAATCCTAGAAAGGGACACATCATTAGTATTAACGACTCGCTTAATTCATATTCATTTGCTATTACATTAATACATGAATTAGCTCATTTAAAGGCTTTTAAGGTCTTTTCTTCTAATATCAAGCCTCATGGACAAGAATGGAAAGATAGCTTCATAGCTTTAATGTATTATCCTTTACGGACCGAATCTTTTCCGGATGATATTAAGATTGCATTAATGAGGCATATGAAGAATCCTAAAGCATCAAGTGTTAGAGATATTGAATTGAGGAAGGTTTTGATTAAATATGATGATAATAGCGATGGATATATGCTCGTTGATGATATTGATGACGGTCTAGTTTTTCAACTAAAAACAGGGGAGCAGTTTATCAAAAAGGAAAAACTTAGAACTAGGTATAAGTGCGAGAATATTAGAAACGGTAGATTGTATTATGTTAGTAGAACCGCCGAAGCAAAAATTATAAGATAAAAAAAAGCCCCTCAATGAGGGGCTTTTTTTATTCTTCAACTAAATCAAAATCATCAGATTCGATAAAGTGTGTTGTAAAGTTTCCTTCCTTAAAGTTCTTATTTTTAAGTACTTGTAAGTGGAAAGGAATAGTTGTTTTAACTCCTTCAATTACAAATTCACTTAAGGCTCTTTCCATTGTTTTAATAGCTTCGTCTCTTGTTTGAGCGATACTGATCACCTTAGCAATCATAGAATCATAATAAGGTGAAATGGTATATCCAGAATAGATATGAGAATCAATTCTTATTCCATGACCACCTGGCACATATAGATTGGTGATTTTTCCTGGACAAGGTCTAAAGTCATTAAATGGATCTTCAGCATTGATTCTACATTCTATAGCGTGTAATGTAGGCGTATAATTTTTTCCTGAAATTGGAATTCCAGCAGCAATTTTAATTTGTTCTTTGATTAAGTCATAATGAATAACTTCCTCAGTAACCGGATGCTCCACTTGAATTCTAGTATTCATTTCCATGAAGTAGAAATTCCTATGCTTATCTACTAAGAATTCAACTGTACCAACACCTTCATACTTAATAGCTTCAGCAGCTCTTATAGCAGCATTTCCCATTTTCTCTCTTAAGGCTTTAGTCATAAATGGAGAAGGTGCTTCTTCCACTAATTTTTGATGTCTTCTTTGAATAGAACAATCCCTTTCAGATAAGTGAGCACATTTACCAAACTGATCACCAACAACTTGAATTTCTATATGTCTAGGTTCTTCAACGAACTTTTCCATATACATCCCTCCATTTCCAAATGCAGCTAATGCTTCAGCACTTGTTATAGGTAAACCATTTGCTAGTTCTTCATCGTTCCAGCATATTCTCATCCCTTTACCTCCACCACCAGCAGTAGCTTTGATCATTACAGGGTATTTCATTTCATTT
>JBELBA010000001.1:15853-40533 GCA_042095635.1 Chitinophagales bacterium | reverse complement strand
GGTTACAGAGTTGTTTATTAGGTTTTCATCTGTCCATGTAAACAACAGGTCTGATCATTGGGTTGGAGATGATATTGCCAGAGTAAGTTATTACTTTGGTCATGAATTGTTGGCAAATAAAACAGCGAACCATCAAGCATTTGTTATGGATAGTCTTTTGTTTGATGTTAATTATCATACAGATAGTTTAGCCTTTAGATCTTCTATAAGCCCTAAAGTAAACGCTCCTAGGTATTTATTACTAGGAGGCAAAGAAGTCTTTGGAGAAGGGCTTTCTGATAGTTTACATTTAGGTAGTCAGCTTTTTAAAAGAGACAGTACAAAACAGTTCTTGAATAAAGGATTGATGCATTATAATATATTGCATTCCCTTGCTATAGCAGATAGTCTTTATCAGGCTAATAAATATAGTGGCATGATAGTGCTTGTTAAGCCTTCTGATTTGGATGCTATTGTTGCTAATAGATTGTATTTAGACAGACGAGGAGATAAAAGCCCATACTATCTGATTGAAAAAAATCAGCTTTATCGGAAGTCTAATATATTAGAAGGTAGATCAATTATAACAGGCTACATGAAATTGATTAATCATTCTTTTTTATTGAAAACCATTATTGGTGAATATTATACAGAAGAAGAAAAACTGACTAAGCTTAAGCAAGCATTTAATCATTTAAGAATGATTGATCCGGGCTGCTTAATAGTATTGGTTAATGAAGAAGAAGGTGCTTGGAATAGTTATGCTCTAGAAACCCTTAACAAGGATCACCAAGCAGTTTATATAGATATGACTTATAATGTTAATCGAACTGCTTTTGTTAATAGGCTTGCTGATAAAATAGTTCAGCTTTTCTGATAGTCATCATGAATTAAATTTAATAGTGTAATAACCCAAATACATATATAGTCTTGGCTTAATGTTTTTCAACAAAAGTTTGTTAATTATTAAAGTCTAATAATTGGCAACTTTTATGGTGAAACTGAGTATTATTAATTGTTAACAAAAAAAGAAAGGGATGTCTTGGCGAACATCCCTCTCAGGCTCAAAATGGTATTGGTATTGGTAAGTTAGTATGAGTTGATCTAGCCTGCTGAAAGCAACCATTGTTCTGCAATGTTTTCATTGCGGAACATATGGTTGATTATTCCTTCAGACTCCTTCTCTATCCGAGAAGTGCTTTTGGTTATAAAACCTTTGTAAGTCCTGTCTGGGACAAGAAAAGCAATTTCTTCCAAGCCTCTAATTTTAGCTTTTCCAAGCCAATCTTGTTCTATCCAAGATTTTACAACTCCAATGTTACGAACATCAGTTAATAGCTTGTGACAATTTAAAACTTCTAGAGATTTAAGACACTGACTAATGATCTTTTGGTGTTGATCGTGAGGAGCACTTTTTTTCCAAGTTAACTTTATATAATCTTGGTCCTCATTAAAATCGATATTCGCGTATTGGTTGTTTAACAATTTCATGGTAGTTGATATTTGAGTTGATGTATAATTTTGGCGACATACACTTACTACTACGGAGTAAAAAAAAAAGTTGTTTCATACATAACCCCCTTAATTATCAACCATTTATGTACGTTGTAAACATTTCCACACTGATTACAACACTGAAACCCTTATGATTAGAGCGCTTTGTAAAAAGTTAAAAATTGACATTTTAATGCTTATTTTTGCTCTAAATAGTTGATTATGAGTGATAAATTATATGATTTAGCAATTGTTGGAGGTGGAATTGTAGGTGTTGCAACAGCGTTTAGAATTCAGGAAAAGCATCCAGAGTTAAAGATTGTATTATTTGAAAAGGAAGAGGTATTGGCTAATCACCAAACAGGTAATAATTCAGGTGTGATACATTCTGGTTTATATTATTCTCCTGGTTCGTTTAAGGCTAAGTATTGTGTTGAAGGAAGGCATCAATTAGTAGACTTTGTTAAAGAACATAATGTAGCCCATGATATTTGTGGTAAAGTAGTTGTTGCTGTTGAAGACTTTGAGAAACCATATTTAGAGAAGATATACAGTAATGGAATAGCTAACAATACAGAAGGGGTAGAGAAGATTAGTGGTAGCCAGGTTGCAGAAATCGAGCCGCATGTAAAAAGCATTGGAGGTATATGGGTTCCATGCACAGGTATTGTAGACTTTAGAGGGATGACCAATAAAATGGCAGATTTAATTAAAGCAATCAACCCTAATAGTGAAATTAAGCTTGGTCATGAAGTAAAGGGCTTTGCTAAGCAAGGAGATAAAACCGTATTTAATACAAGCAAAGGGGTTTTTGAAGCATCCAGTGCAATATTCTGTGGAGGATTACAAGCTGACAGATTAGCTAAAAAGGATAAACTAAAGTTAGATATGGCTACTGTTGGATTTAGGGGAGACTATTATGTGATGACCGAGAAGGGCAAAGACAAAGTGAAGAACTTAATTTATCCTGTACCAAATCCAGCCTTCCCATTCCTAGGTGTTCACTTTACAAGAATGACTTCTGGAGAAGTAGAATGTGGGCCAAATGCAGTATTTACATTTAAGAGAGAAGGCTATAAGAAAACAGACTTTGATTTAAAAGACACAGTTGATGCATTAACTTTCCCAGGGACTTCTAAACTAATGATGAAACATTGGAAGTTTGGATTAAATGAATATAGAAGAGCTTTTTCTAAGAAAAGATTCTTAGGAACGCTACAAAGATTAATTCCTTCTTTAGAGATGGATGATATTGATGAAGAACGAGCAGGTGTAAGAGCGATGTCTTTAGGTAGGGATGGGCAAATGATAGAAGATTTTAAGATTGAATATAAAGATGATCATATTCATGTATTAAACGCACCATCACCTGCAGCAACTGCTTGTTTGGCTATAGGTAAAGAGGTTTGCAGAATTGCAGAAGAACGATTTAATTGGAATTAAAACTAAGATATGACTAGCAAGAAAGATTTAAAGAAAGCGATTAACAGATTCATGTATGATGTAATTGAAGAGAGTTCGTTTCAGATTATTTATTTACCAGAAACAGATGTAAAAAAGTTTGAACAACTAATTACAGACACGGTGATCATGAGAAATGACTGGGTAGATAGAATAAATGCCGCAAGAAAAGTAGAAAACCAGAAAGCACACTTTAAAGCGATTGTTGACGAGTTCAGTGCAAAAGCTACTGAGATTGTTACTTCACTTTATGCATAAATTAAAAAGGCTCCTAATTAGGAGCCTTTTTTTATTTAATAGGGATGATAATTTCTGTCAACCATTTTGTTTTGTCTTCAGATTCTGAAGGACTAGTTATGTAATTTTCCCAAGGACTTCCATTCTTTTCTAAGTTATTATCGGAAATATACTTATTAGCAGCTTCATAAGACTTGTTAATTAAGCTATGAGGTCCATTATGAATAACCTTTACAGTTTTAGTGCTAGCAATTTTTGCACAAGTTATGCCTTCTTCAGTTTCTATTTGTTCTTCTATAGGAAGGCCAATTTCAATAGATAACATATTTGGGTCTTCAGCATTATGTCTTATGCATAAAGGATAGCCAGAAGGCTTTTTCATTTGTTTGGCTAAGGCGTCTAATAAGGCTGCATATCCATTTGTCATCTCAGTTTCTATTTCTGCATAAGAACACGCTATTTTTTTGCTTAGGATAAGCATTTCGTTTGAAGTAACAATCTCAGCTGCTGTAGTGTTATATTTAGAGTCAGCCTCACAAATGGCTTTTATTTGCTCTAAACCATATAGGAAGTCTGCAGCGATTAAAGCGGTGTCTACCATAAAATAGGTCATAATTCGCTGAAAAGGATTACTCAATGACTCGTAAGTATTCCAGCTTACTTTAGTAAAGCCTTGTTCTGTAGATTTAAACTCCCACTTTAAAGTTGAGTTGGAACGCCAGGTATTAAACTTTAAATCAATAATAATGCTATCTGCTGGAGCGCTGTTTAATATTTTCATTGTTCCTTTTCCTGTTAGCTCAGGGCTTCCGCTCCAACTATAAAAAGCAGCTTTACCAATATTTGTATCTCCATACTCATAAGAGATAGAAGAGTCTTTGGCTACCCGCGGAGACCATGCGTGCCATTTTTTAAAGTTATTAACCTGATCAAAGACTATTTTCTTTGGAGAAAAGATCTTGATTTCTTGTGTAACATTTATCTCAGATGGTGCAATAAAGTATATGGTTGTACCAAGTAGTAAAATTAAAACGATGAAGGAAATCAAGATTTTAAAGGCTGCTTTCATAATTCTTTATTTTTTAGCTTATTTTAAGAACTGAAACTAAAATACGAAAATGAGCATAAGCGAGTTAATTAGAAGTAGAAGATCTGTTTACCCCAATCAATATTCTGGGGAGAAGGTGCCAGATGAAATTATTCTAGAAGCATTGGAGAATGCCAACTGCGCTCCTAATCATGGAAAAACAGAACCATGGAGATTTATTTTATTTAAAGATGAAAGTTTGTTAAAATTAGCTCAATTTCAGGCTGATTTATACAAAATGACTACAGCTCCAGATCTATTTAAGTCTGCTAAATATCAGAAGTTTTTTGATAAGGCTAATAACAGTAGCCATATTATAGCTATTGTGCATCACAGAAACGAGCCCAATAAAATACCACTAATAGAAGAATATGAGGCAATAGGCTGCGCAGTACAGAATTTTCATCTTACGATTTCTAGCAAGGGGTATGGGGGGTATTGGAGTACAGGCGGTGTTTATAATGAAGAAATGAAGGTTTTTTTAAAATTGGCTCCTAATCAAAACTGTTTTGGCTTATTCTATATTGGTGTGCCTAACGTAACACCAAAACCAAAGGAAAGAGGTGCTTTGCAGGATAAAGTAAAATGGTTTTAAGCTCAAGTTCAAGATAGGGTTTAATGAAAATTAAGAAAAAGGTGTATATTTGGATTTCAAAATAAATTTTTGAGGATATATAATTAAGGATTATGATTAGAACAGGTAGCCCACAAGATCCAGATAGACGTTTTTATTACGGTGATCAGGAACAAGAGAATAAAGCTGGAAACAATTTAATTAAGGTGGTTGTATTAGTAGTAGCTTCTTTGTTAGTAATTGGATGCTGTGTATTATTATTTCAGATCTTTACTAACCAAGACTTACATGATGTAAAATTACCTTGGGAAGAAACTTACATTAAAGACTTAGATGCTTTAGAATAATTTTAACATTAAGACATTTAAAAAGCCCCGTATACGGGGCTTTTTTAGTTTATGGACCTTATGATTTCTAGACTGAAACAATTTATTGAGGAAGAGCCGTTACCAGGTAAAGATCAACAGTATAAACTAGCGCCTTACAGGAGGTTAGTTGAAAGCATTGATTTAGAAAAGGCTCAACCTAGAGTTTCTGCAGTTTGTATCATCTTATACCCTGTTAATCAGGCTTGGCATAGTATATTGATAGAAAGACCTGCTTATGAAGGTGTTCATAGTGGTCAGATTGCATTTCCTGGTGGTAAAGTTGAGGAAAGTGATAGTGGCTTATGGTATACCGCTCAGCGCGAAACTTATGAAGAAGTGGGTATACCATTAGGAAACTTATGCTTTGTAGGGAAGTTAACAGAAGTTTATATTCCGCCATCCAACTTTATGGTTCACCCTTATATTGGGTTTTTACCAGAGCAACCTAATCTGATACCGGATGCTCATGAAGTAGCCAACATTATTCAATATGATGTAAGTATGTTATTGGATGATAGCATTATTAAACAGCGTGCTATTAAGCATTCATCTAACACTAATATTCATACTTCTTATTTTGATATTCATGGCAACGTAGTTTGGGGCGCTACAGGGATGGTGTTGATGGAGTTTAAGGAAATACTCCGAAGGGTGTATAAAATCTCTTAAGATAGGCTTAGAGACTTTAGTATCTGCTTTAAGGTCTCCAGCAAAGTTTGTTAATGTTATTAGGACGGCTAATATCCCAGTTAATAAATATTTTATAATAGTTGTTGAGCAACGCCTACACATTGCTTAGGCTTAGACATTGTGTAGAAGTGTAAGCATGGAACACCATATTCCATTAGTTCTTTGGATTGTTGTACCAACCATTCAGATCCAATTTGTTTGACAGCAGTATTGTCTTTAGCCTTAGCAACTTCTTTAGCCAAGTCTCCAGGAATAGTACAGCTAAATACTCTAGGCAGCGTTGTTAATTGTTTTTGAGTAGCAATTGGTTTTAATCCTGGTATAATAGGAACAGTAATTCCAATATCTCTGCAAGCTTTTACAAATTGAAAGTACTTTTCATTGTCAAAGAACAGTTGTGTTACAATATACTCTGCACCTGCTTGTACTTTTCGCTTGAGGTGCTGTAAATCAGCGCCAAAGTTAGGAGATTCACAATGCTTTTCAGGATAACCTGCTACTCCGGTACAGAAGTTGGTGCGGAAACCTTCAGAAAGTCCTTGCTCTAGGAAGTTTCCTTTATTTAATTCTTGAATCTGATTAACAAAGTCAATCGCATAATGGTGGCCATCTTGCTCAGGGATAAATTCTGTCTCATTGTTTGCCGGGTCTCCTCTTAATGTAAGCACATTATCAATACCTAAATAGTTTAAATCAATTAAGGCGTCTTCTGTTTCTTGCTTTGTAAATCCTCCACAAGTTAAATGTGGTACTGCATCGATTTTATATTTGTTCTGTATTGCAGCACAAATACCAACCGTACCAGGTCGCTTCCTAGTCCAAATTTTTTCTAATAGACCATCAGTTCTCTTCTTAAACTTAAAACCAGCTCTATGATAAGTAACATTTATAAAAGGTGGGTTAAATTCCATCAATGGATCAATAGTATTGAATAAGTTGCCAATATCAGCTCCTTTAACAGGGGGTAATATTTCAAAAGTAATAAATGGCTTATCTGTATTATTGATATGATCGATGACTTTCATTTGTAAAATTTTATTTTGTTACAATGGAATATAAAGTTACTTAAAGAAGTATTATTCTAAAAGTTATCACAGAATTTATTTTTTATTTGGAATCGTATTCATTACTTTATAGATTTCGTCCTGTATTCTTGTTCTAATATTAGTTCTAGCTAATTTATTGTAATTGGCAGATGGATTAACTCTATTAGAAAGGAAAACATATATTAAATCATACTGAGGGTCTGCCCACATACAAGTACCTGTAAACCCAGTATGCCCAAAGGTTAAAGGAGAACATTTTAAAGAGGTAGGCCCATTTTCAGTATCAAAGTCTGGCTTATCAAAACCTAGCCCCCTTCTATTGTCTTTTTTAAACTTATTTACAAAAAGTTGTACCGTGCTGTCTTCCAAAAACTTTGTTCCTCCATATTTACCATTATTAAGCAGTAATTGCATTAATATCGCAAGGTCCCCCGTATTGGCAAACAAACCGGCATGCCCGCCCACCCCTCCAAGCATTGCAGCGCCAGGATCATGAACACTTCCGTGCACTAATTGCTTTCTAAATACTTTATCATTTTCTGTTGGGATAATCTTTTTTAGAGAGAAGCTTTCTATTGGACGGTAAGTCAGCCTTCTAGCGCCAAGTGGCTTATAATAGTGTTCGTTTACAAATTCATCTAAGCTTCTATCGCTCACTCGTTCTATAATTCTTTGCATGAAGTAAAAACCAATATCAGAATACAAGTACCTTGGATTTTGTTTAACATCAGACTCTAATATAAATTGCCAAACAGAGTCAACATAAGAAGACTTCATAAAGAAACCTTTAGCCACCTCTGTACCAAAGGAATCGGATTGCTGCTCAGAAAACTGAGGAAAACTATCATTCATGGCCTTAACATAAAAAGGAATCCATGGTTTTAATCCTGCTTGATGTACTAATATGTCTTTAATTTGAAGGTTAGCTTTATTGGTTCCTCTTGTTTCTGGAATATGTTTAGATAAAGAATCTTCAATGTCTATATAACCCATATCATATAGCTTCATGATAGATAAAGTAGATGCAGCAATCTTTGTAATGGAGGCAATATCATATATATCTGTAGTTTTTACTGCTCTGTCTTTTTCATAAGTATGATGGCCAAAAGCTTTATTATAAACTACCTTGCCTTGATGAGCGACTAATACTTGACATCCTGGTGTGCTTTTTTCATTAATAGCTTCATAAGCAATACTGTCTACCTGCTTAAAGGCATCCGGTTTTAAACCAATAGATTCTGGACTTGTAAATTGAAACCTTTTTTGTTGTGTATGCACTTGTCCTGAAGCGTAACTGAAATGCTTAGAGGCAGTAATCGGTAATTTCCCTAAGAACTTATTACCTCCAAATATAGCTTGTGCTGCAGTAATTTGATTGTAATAATCATTGTTGTATCCAATGATAGCATGTGTAGCGTCATGAAAGTATCTTAAGCTATAAGGTGATCCAAATAGCACTAAAACAACTCGTGTATGAGATTGTAGCTTCTTTAAAAAACCAAGCGTATTAAGGCTTAAGTTGTAATCGTTAGATTTATATCTTCCTAAGTTGTGCACGCTTACAAAGACAATGTCTTTGGTTTTTAACTGATCTAGCAGATAAACATAAGTATCTGGATGAGATTTATCCTTGACGCTATAGTGGTCTAAATGAATATAGTTTTCTAGTTCTTTTTGGAATGGCGTTCCATTCTCTTGCCCAATTGCAATAGAGGCAAAGGAGTAGTTATGCAGCTTTGTGATAGGTAAAAACTGATCATCATTTTTAGCTAAAGTAATACTGTATTCTGCGATCTTCTTTTTCAATAATTCTGTTTTATGATTATTTAAGTCTGCTGTAATGTTTGGTAATACAATAGGTTTATACTTATCAAGTCCTACCCATAACTTTACTTTTAGAATTAATCGTACTTTTTCTTCGATCATTTCTTCTGTAATGATGTCTCCCTCCACGGCGTTTTCTATTGCTCTAATTGCTTTTGGAACATTTTCCGAGAATAATAAGATATCGTTGTCTGCCAATAAAGCCCTAACCTCTAATTCTCCAGATTTGAAGTATTTTGTTACCCCTTTCATGTTTAGAGCGTCTGTAATTGTTAAACCTTTAAAGCCAAGTTCTTCTTTTAATAAATCATGATTAATCTTTTTAGACAAAGAAGAAGCATACTTATTAGAGTCTAAATTAGGCACATATAAATGTGCAGACATGATACTTCCTATTCCATTATCGATCAATTTTTTAAAAGGATAAAGTTCAATGGAATCTAATCGACTTCTATCATGAGAGATGGTGGGTAAGGTTTTGTGTGAGTCGCTATCTGTATCTCCGTGTCCAGGAAAGTGCTTAGCGCAAGCAATGATTCCTTTGTCTTGCATTCCTTTCATGTAAGCAATACTCTTATTGGCTACATTATAAATGTTTTCACCAAAGCTTCTATCATTAATGACAGGGTTTTCAATGTTATTATTTACATCTACAACAGGCGCAAGATTAATGTGTACCCCTATTCTTTTACATTGTTCTCCAACGATTCTTCCATAATCAAAGATCAACTCATTGTTTCTAACCGCACCTAAAGCGAGTTGTTTCGGCAAACCAATAACACTGTCTAGTCTCATAGATAGCCCCCACTCTGCATCTTGTGCAATTAATAATGGAATGTTAGAGATCGATTGAAGCTGATTAGTAAACTTGGCTTGTGCATGTGGCGCTCCTTGGAAGAAAATTAATCCTCCTATGTTATAGTCTTCAATTTGCTTTTTTAGCTGTTCTGTATGTCGCTTTCCTTTATTAGAATAGGCGGCAACCATAAATAGCTGTCCAATTTTTTCTCTTAAGGACATTTCGGACATATGTTGGTCTATCCAATTGTCTTCTATACTTAAGTAGGGAGGAGGAATTGATTTTCTTTGCGCTATACCTTCTACTTCATTTTGTGCAAATCCAGATGACAAAGACATTGCGATAAGGGTAAAAAGTAGAAATAATTTGATGCTTTTACTCATTTTTAATTAAATGATATTAATTCGTAATTTTAGCCTAGGCAAAATGCCTTTCATGTCATACGTGAAAATAGAGAATTAATTACGTTTCTCATTAATAATTTTAATTCAGGAGAGAATGCCATCATTTAATAGAATACCAAGAATGTTTAGACTGCCAAGTCACAGGGTGTTTGATTATAAGCCTAGATTTTATGATCCTGAAAGAGAAAAGTTTGAAATTTTAAAAAGACCAACAAACGAAAGTGACCATGAGTCTAATATTAGAAATGCATTTTCTGGTAAAAGATCGCCAATAAGAGAGCGCGGTATAGAGAAGAAATATAGCCTTAGGGTAATATTCATTTTTATCGTTTTGTCCACTTTATTTTACTTATTCTTCTTCGCTTAAAAAATAGATATGCCAAAAGTAGTTTCTTATAATGTAAACGGAATAAGAGCAGCCTTAAAGAAAGGATTTGCAGAATGGTTAAATGTATCAGACTATGATATTGTCTGTGTTCAGGAGTCTAAGGCTCATCTAGAGCAAATAGATACAGCTTTATTCGAGCACTTAGGTTATAAGTCTTTTTGGCATAGTGCAAATAAGAAGGGCTATTCAGGAGTAGGCGTAATTACCAAACAAACACCAGACCATATTGAATATGGAATGGGAGATGAAAAGTATGATTTTGAAGGCAGGGTTATCAGAGTAGATTATGGAGATGTTTCTATTTTAAACATTTACTTTCCTAGCGGAAGTAGCGGCGACGAAAGACATGCTTTTAAAATGGATTTTTTGGACGCTATATATGATTATATCGAAAAATTGAGGGCAACAAGGTCTAGGTTAATAGTATGCGGAGACTATAATATTTGTCATACAGAAATAGACATCCATAATCCTAAACAAAACAAGGATACGTCAGGGTTTAAGCCAGAAGAAAGAGCATGGTTAACTAAGTTTGTAGACGCTGGTTTTATAGATTCTTTTAGGCACTTTGTTACCGACCCTCATCACTACTCTTGGTGGTCTTACAGAGCTAATGCAAGAAACAATAATAAAGGATGGAGAATTGACTATTTAATGGCTACTGATAACTTAAAGGCTAGCATGAATGATGCAAAAATTTTATCTGATGTAAAGCATTCTGATCATTGCCCTGTGTTTTTAGACATAAATTTTTAACTTTATATAATAACCAAGATTCATTTAGGAAATAGAAAATACAGAACTATGAAGAAGATATTTTGGCCCCTGTTATTACTAGTATTGGTAAGTGTTGTAGCTTGCGGACCTAGTAAAAGGAACGCCCTTAAGAACTTAAAGAAAGTTGAAGGGGAAAGATACGTTGGGGGTACTTTTAAATATAATGAAGTAGAGTATTTCAAAAGTATTTATCCTTTAGAAATCAATGAGGTTGTTGGCTTTAGGTTAATTGCTCAGGTTTATCAAGGTTTGGTTTCTTTAAACCAACAAGACCTATTAATTGAACCATGTATTGCAGAATCTTGGGAGATTAACGAAACAAGTAAGCTGTATACTTTCAAAATTAGAAAAGGTGTTAAATTTCATGATGACGCTTGTTTTAGTGGGGCAAAAGGAAGAGAAGTAAAAGCTTCAGATTTTAAATACTGTTTTGATAAATTATGTTCTAATGGTGCTGAGAATAAGTCATTTTACTTGTTTAAAGACAAGGTTGTAGGGGCTGAAGAATATTTTCAATCTACGCTAGCTGGAAACCCAGCTGAAGATGGTGTAGCTGGTATTGTTGCAAATGATGAAGAAGGGACGCTAACTATTGAGTTAAATGCACCATTCTCTAGTTTCTTAAATATTCTAGCAATGATTAACACTGCTGTTTATCCAAAAGAAGCATATGATACTTATGGAGACGACTTCAGAAGTAAGAAAGCAGTTGGTACAGGACCATTCATTTTGGCTTCTGTTCAGGAGAACGATAAAGTGATCTTAAAGAAAAACACAAAGTACTGGCAAAGTGATATGTATGACAATCCTTTACCATACTTAAATGCGGTTGAAGCTTCTTTTATTAAAGATGAGAAGACCGCTTTAATGGAATTTGAAAAAGGAAACTTAGACTTAATGTATAAAATGCCTTTAGATATCTTAGATGAGATCATCGATGATAAGTCTGGAGAATTAACAGAGAAGTTTAAAAAGTTCCAATTACAAAAAACACCTTCTTTAAAAATTGAATACTTAGGTTTCTTAAACACTTCAGAAGCTTTTCAGAAGCCAGAAGTTAGAAGAGCGTTTAATTTAGCTGTTAATAGAAAGAAGTTAGTAGATTACACTTTAAAAGGTTCTGCAATCAGTGCTAAATACGGTATTGTTCCTCCTGCAGTTGTAGGTTATAACACTAAAAATATTACTGGTTTTGCATTTGATCCTGAAGGAGCAAGAAGAAACATGGAGGCTGCTGGTTATCCAAATGGAGAAGGTTTCCCGCAGATTGTATTAAACATCAACTCTGGTGGTGGAAGACATAAATTAGTATGTGAAGCTATTGCTAAGATGCTTAAGGATGAAATTAATGTCGATGTACAAATTGAAGAACTACCTTGGGGGCAACATTTAGATAAAATGGAAGCTGGAAAGTCAGAATTCTTCAGATCTTCTTGGGTTTCGGATTATCCAGATCCTGAAAACTTCTTGCAGTTATTCTTAGCTGCTCATTTACCTGAAGATGATAATGGACCCGCCTACTCTAACTCTGTAAGATATAGATCAGATGCATTTGATTCTTTGTATTATGATGCGATATCGATCATTGATGATGACGAGCGTTTTGATGCATACGCTAGAATGGATCAGTTATTGGTAGATGATGCAGCAGTAATGCCATTATATTATGAATACTATTATAGACTGGTACAATCTTATGTGGTAGATTGTTATCAGAATCCAATGGAGTATAGAAACTTTAAGGATGTCTATTTTTCTCCAATGGGAGAATTATAAAATGAAAAGAACAATATAATAAACGCCCTTCTGTTAATTAGAAGGGCGTTTTGTTTATATGGAAAACAAAGGAATGGATATTATCATAGCTAAGATTAATGCTTATATCAAGCGTTACTATCTATTTCAGTCTCTAAAAGGGCTGATGTATTTGGCTATATATCTTTCTATTTCTATTGTCGTTTTTTCTCTGCTAGAACACTTTTATCAATTTGAAACTTTAGGGAGAACCATATTGTTCTTCTCTTTTAGTATTTCCTTTATCGCGATAGCTTATTACTTCCTAATTAGAAATGCTTTAAAAGTATTTGCGGTAGGAAAGGTCATGAGTCAGGAAGAAGCTTCTAAGCAGATTGGAGCATTCTTTACAGACATAGATGATCAATTGATCAATACCTTGCAATTGCAATCTATTGCTAAGCAAGATAACGATGAGCTGGCCTTAGCTTCTATAGAACAAAAGGTAGATCGTTTAAAGGCATTTTCTTTTCAAAAGGCTGTTGATTTTAGCGAGCTGAAGACTTATTTAAAGTATTTAAGTTTACCTGTCGTTACTTTATTGTTGGTATTGGTGTTTAGCCCAAGAATCATTACTGAGTCTAGTAATAGGATCATTAAGTTTAATCAAGAATTTGAGCCAGAAGCACCTTTCGAGTTTAATATCTTAAATGAAGAATTGAAGGCTTTACAATACGAGTCGTTCGAATTAAAACTAGCCTTAAAAGGGAACACCATCCCTAAGGATGTTAATATTATAATTGGTCAACAAAAGTTTCCTTTAAAAAGAACAGGTAAATATCATTTCAAGTATCCGTTTTCTAAACTAACGAAGTCTGTTTCATTTAAGTTTGAAGCTTTAGAGTTTGAAAGTAAGACTTATACATTAAAGGTAGTTCCGAAGCCAATTATCAATTCCTTTAATGTAAACATTGAATATCCTATGTATCTAGGGATGCAAGATGATGTGTTAAATAACTTAGGAAACTTTAAAGTACCTGCTGGTGCCAAAGTGACCTGGTCATTAAAAACTAAGAATGTGAGTAAGCTGGCTTTTAAAATGAAAGACACTATCCTGCCGGCATTACCAAAAGGAGATAATGAGTTTGGCATGGAAATGGAAATGGAGCAATCTTTTACTTATTCAATTGTAGAGTCTAATAGAGATTATACTAACCTTAATCCAGCAATGTATTTATTAAAAGTAATACCAGATGAGTATCCTAAGATTAATATAAGCTCGTTTGAGGACAGTCTTAATGTTGGCTTAATTTATTTTACTGGAGAAGTCTATGATGATTATGGTTTTAGAGACTTGGCATTCTTCTACAAATCTAAAACAGCGACCAATTATACTAGGACTAATATTAGTGTAAATAAGCAATTAACTCAAGATCAGTTTCATCACCGATTAGACTTAAAGCAACTTGGCTTTAATTTAGGTGCAGAGATCGATTATTTCTTTCAGGTAAGGGACAGCGACGCACTCAATGGTTATAAGTCTGCAAAAAGCGCTATCTACACTTATAAGTTAAAAACAAAAGAAGAAATTGAAGAGAAATATAAAGATGTAAGTGCTTCTCTAAAAACAGGCATGGACAGAACTATGGAGCAAGCTTTAAAGTTGCAGTCTAAGATTAAGGATTTAAAGGAGCGTTTAATTGCTAAAAAAGAGTTGGATTGGGCTGATAAGAAGGAGTTAGAAAAGATTAAAAAAGATCAGGCATTACTTAAAGATCAGTTAGAGCAACTATTGAAAGAGAAGGAGTCTATTAGCCGTCAACAGCAATCTATCGGAGAAAAGAATGAAGCCATTAAGGAGAAAGAGGCTTTATTAGAGGAGATGCTTAAGGATCTTGTCAATGACGAGGTAGACGAGATGATGGAAAAGATAGAAGACTTAATGGAGAAGCTCAATAAAGAAGACCTTTTGAAGGAAATGGATAAGATGAGCCAACAGAATGAAAATACATCTGAAGAGCTAGACCGCCTAAAAGAGCTATACAAACAATTAGAGTTCGAATACCAGTATGATGAAGCCATTAATGATCTTGAAGAATTGGCTAATGAACAGAAAGCCTTGGCGAAGCAAAAGGAAAGCGAAATGAACAATGAAGCGCTAGCCAAAAAACAAGAAGAGATAAATAAAGATTTAGATCAGTTTTCTAAGAAAATGGATGAATTAGAAAAGCTAAATAAGGAAATGGAAAAGCCAAGTGAAAGTTTCCAGAAGAATGAAAAAGAGCAAGAGTCCATCAAAAGTGAACAACAACAAGCTCAAGAAAGTTTAAGCAAAGGAAAACGGAAAAATGCGCAAGAATCTCAGCAAAAAGCTGGAGAACAAATGGAAGACTTGGCGCAGCAGATGAAGCAACAGCAAGAACAAATGCAGCAAGAACAAATAGCTGTCGATTATGAAACACTAAGGCAGATTCTAGATAATGTATTAACCTTATCATTCGATCAAGAGGATTTATTAACGATAGCAGAAAACATGAATAGGAATAGTCCTAATTACAGAAAAGTGGTATTAGAGCAGTATAAGATTAAAGACAATTTACAGATCATAGCGGACAGCTTAAAGAGCATAAGTAAACGGGTAATTCAAATCAAATCATTTGTTAATGAAGAGTTAGGTAAGTTAAATACCAGTCTAGATTATGTTTTAAACGGTTTTGAGCAGTTAAAGTTTAATAGAGCTTTAACTAATCAACAGTATGCTATTACAAGTTTAAACAACATCGCATTGATGCTTAATGAGAGCTTAAATAATATGCAGAAACAGATGAATGCACAAAAGTCTGGCTCTAAAAGTTGTGATAAACCTGGTAAGTCTGGCAAAGGAAAAGGCAATAAGTCTAAGAGTCAGATAGAGAAGCTCAGACAAATGAATGATGCTTTGTCTAAGAAGATGCAGGGAATGAAGAATTCGGAAGGTAAAGGGAAGCTTAAAAGCAAAGGCTTAGCCCAAATGGCCAAGGAGCAAGCGCAAATAAGACAATTACTGCAAGAAATTAATGAAGCGCATAATAAGGATGGTTCGAAAAAGTTAGGCGACTTAGAAGATATTTTGAAAAAAATGGAACAAAATGAGAAAGACATCGTAAACAAGAAACTCTCAGAAGAATTGTATCAAAGGCAGCGTAACATTGAGACTAGGTTAATTAAAGCAACTGATGCATTAAAAGAGCAGGATAAAAACGATGAAAGAGAAGCAGAGTCAGTATCTGAGTATGAAACTTCAGAACCTCCTACTTATCTTGAATATATAAAGAAAAAAGAGAAGCAAGTGGAGTTGTTGAGGTCTATTCCTCCTAAATTTTCACCGTTTTATAAAAAGTTAGTAAATGATTATTTCAAAGCTATATCTAATTAGCAGATTTGAATTAAAAGAATAAAGAAATGGTACAAGACACATTAGCGCTTAAAATCGAATCAAGGCAAGAGAACATTATTAAAGTAGAGCAATTTCTAGAGCAATTAAGCGAAGAACATGATGTTAGAGATGAAATGTATGGTAATGTATTAATTGCGCTTTCAGAAGGGGCCAATAATGCTATTTTCCATGGTAATCAGGAAGATCCATCAAAATTTGTTTCTATTGAATTAGTTGAAAAAACAGCAGCACATATTATTCTATCCATTATAGATGAGGGTCCTGGATTCGATCCTGATAGTTTGCCAGATCCAACAGCTCCAGAAAATTTAGAGAAGCCTACAGGAAGAGGTGTTTTCTTAATGAAGCAATTAGCAGATGAGATTGAGTTCTTACAAGAAGGAAGTGAAGTAAGATTGAAGTTCAACTTCTAAATGATTAATTTTCATAAAGAGGATACAAAATACCAAGTAAAGGGTATTTTATTGACTAAACAAGTTTTGTCGCAACTTGTTGAAAATGAAGGATTTGTGCTCGTTGAGTTAAATCTTATTTTGTGTTCTGATGCTTATATTTTGGACGTTAATAGAACCTATTTACAACACGATTATTTTACAGATATCATCACTTTCGATAATGCAGACCAGAAGCTGTCTATCGAAGGAGATCTTTTTATCAGCATAGATACAGTGAGGTCTAATGCTAAGCTGTTTAAGACTACTATCTTAAATGAATTACGAAGGGTAATGGTACATGGTGCCCTTCACCTCTGTGGTTACAACGATAAGACAGATGAAGAAAAAGTTCAAATGCGTTTGAAGGAAGACGAATATTTGGCGTACTTTCGCTCTTAGAATATTTTATTATGGATAATGTTCCACGTGGAACAATGTATAAACTAGGAGAATTATGTTTCCAGAATACGATGTTATAGTAGTCGGAGGAGGTCATGCGGGGTGTGAAGCAGCATATGCGGCAGCAAATTTAGGTTCGGCTACCCTATTGATTACTATGAATATGCAAACGATTGCAAACATGTCTTGTAATCCTGCTATGGGTGGTGTAGCTAAAGGCCAGATAGTAAGAGAGATTGATGCTTTAGGTGGGTATAGCGGTATTGTAACAGACAAGACCATGATTCAGTTTAGAATGCTGAATAAATCTAAAGGCCCTGCAATGTGGTCGCCAAGAGCGCAGTCCGATAGATTATTATTTGCAAAGGAGTGGAGAGATGAGTTGGAAAGGACGGACAATTTGGATTTCTGGCAAGATACAGTTGCTGGATTAATCGTAGAAGGAAAGACCATTAAGGGAGTAAGAACACAGATGGGACACCAGATTAAAGCGAAGTCTGTCATCTTAACCAACGGAACATTCTTAAATGGTTTGATACATATTGGAGAAAAACAGTTTGGTGGAGGAAGAGCTGGAGAAAGAGGCGTTACGGGATTAACAGAAGAATTGGTTAAGCAAGGCTTTGAGTCTGGAAGAATGAAAACAGGAACACCTCCAAGAGTAGACAGTAGATCTATAGATTACTCTAAAACAGAAGAACAAGCAGGTGACGAAAACCACAATAAGTTCTCTTATACAGATACACCTAGTTTACCGACACAAAGATCTTGTTGGATTACCTATACCAATGAAGCAGTGCATGAAGTGCTAAGAACAGGCTTCGAATCTAGCCCAATGTTTACAGGGAGAATTAAAGGTTTAGGGCCAAGGTACTGCCCTTCTATTGAAGACAAAATTAATCGATTTGCAGAAAGAGATAGACATCAAATCTTTATTGAGCCAGAAGGTTGGGATACTGCAGAAGTCTATGTAAATGGATTCTCTTCATCTCTACCTGTAGAGGTGCAACATAAAGCCATGCAATTAATTCCTGGTTTTGAAAATGCTAAGATGTTTAGACCTGGTTATGCTATAGAATATGATTTCTTCCAACCTACTCAATTAAAAAGGACACTAGAGACTAAGTTGATAAGTAATCTATACTTCGCTGGTCAGATTAATGGAACAACAGGTTATGAAGAAGCTGGTTGTCAAGGAATGTGGGCCGGTATTAATGCACACCAAAAGAATAAAGATTTAGATCCTTTTATCTTAAAGCGATCTGATGCATATATGGGTGTATTAATTGATGACTTGGTAAATAAAGGAACTAACGAGCCATATAGAATGTTTACTTCTAGAGCTGAGTTTAGAATCTTATTAAGACAAGATAATGCAGATATCAGATTAACAGAGATTGGGCACAAACTGGGTATTGCTTCTGATGATCGTTTAGCAAGAGTAAAAGAGAAAGTAGATGCTACAGAGAAAGTTTTAGACTTCTTTAAAAATTACTCAATAGATCCAACAGAAATAAATGGTGTTTTAGAAAATAAAGGAACTAGCCCATTAAAACAAAAGCAAAAATTAATAAATGTTATTGCTCGTCCTCAAATTGAAATGAGCGATATTTTAATTAATGATAAAATTAGAACTTTTATTGAAAAATTAAATCCTGAAGTTTTAGAACAAGCAGAAGTTCGTTTAAAATATGATGGATACATTCAGAAGGAAAAAGAATTGGTGGACAAAATGAATCGATTAGAGGGTATTAGATTAAATCCAAATTTCGATTATAAAGATTTAAAATCACTTTCATCTGAGGCAAGAGAAAAGTTAACTGAGATTAAACCAGCAACTATTGGACAGGCATCAAGAATAAGTGGTGTCTCTCCATCCGATGTAGCTGTTTTAATGGTTGCAATAGGTAGATAAACAGTTGATATACAAACAGTTATGTATTTTTTTAATTGCTTAAAAGCGCTTCTGCTTGCCGTTGAGTACTCCTTTCCTTACCTTTACTAAGATGGTCAAAACTACTAAATACGGGTATTTCATATATGGCTTTATTTTAAGCGTTTTAAGCCTCTTTTTTTCTTGCGCAGTGCAAGTAGCGCCTACAGGTGGTCCAAAAGACCTCTCAGCGCCTCAAATGACCGAAAGTGTCCCATTAGATAAGACCATTAACTATAATGGAGCCAAGATTAAGTTTACTTTTGATGAATACATCAAATTGGTAAAGCCTAAGGACAACATCATCTTCTCCCCTCCTATCGAGAACATTAAAGAATCTTATGTAGTAGGTAAATCACTTTTCATAGTATTAGAAGATACTTTAAGGCTGGATTATACCTATGAGCTTTTATTAGCAAATGCTGTTAAGGATGAGAATGAAGGTAATTTGCTTAAGGCACAGAAGATTTTATTTTCTACAGGAGAAGTATTAGATACTTTAAGCATCTCCGGAAAATTGGTTGATTATAAAACAAATAAACCTGTTAAGGATGAAAAGATCATTTTACACCAGTCTTCGGGAGACTCTACTTTTTATAACACCTACCCTAGTTATATTTCTAAAACTAAGGAGAATGGAGAATTTTCCTTTAATAATTTGAGAGAAGGTAAGTATACCATCTATGCCCTTTCAGATATTAATTACAATTTAAGGTTTGATATTCCTAAAGAGAAAATAGCTTTCCATTCAGATACATTATCGGTTAAGATAGATAGTTTTACGATTGATACTTTAGCTAATACCACATTAAGTTTAGATAGTCTTTTGCAAGACTCGATATGGCTAATAGATACTTCTTTTGTTTATGATACGGTCTTAGATACGAGTTACATTCAAACATTAGAAGCTGTTGAGTTGTTGTTCTTTGAAGAGGCAAAGTCTAATCGATACTTTAAGAAGATTAAGAAACGTGCTTTAGGAGGATATTGGTTTCATTATGTCAAAGCGATAGATTCTGTTAAAGTTAGGTGCTTAAATGATTCTATAAACTTTACATTAGAAACCTTTCCATTAACAGATAGTTTTAGATTATGGCAAATAAGCCAGCATTTAGATACAGTAGAATATGTAATTAGTATTAACAATGATTTCATTGATACTGTCCCTGCTTATTATCCGCCTTTAGATTCTACAGATAAACAAACTAGGAATGTCTTAGAAAGTCCATTAATAGCTAAATGGCAAAACATTAAACCAAATATTTTGTTCGATTTAACACCAAGATTGTATTTCAATGCTCCAATTATGTCGATTATTTATGATAGTATTCAGTGGTATGAAGGGGATTCTTTAATTGCAGTTAATATGAACTTAGATAGTGATCAAATGTCTTTAGCTGCCTTATATCCATGGAAAGAGAATCAGAAGTATCGTGTGTTTATGAGGGATAGTGTAATATTCGATTATCATGGACGAACATTGGATACATTAGAAGCTAAAGCTAAGACTAGGTTATATAAGTCTTTTGGTACCTTAGATATTAGTATAATAGATTCTTTATCAAGAGATTATGTAGTTTATTTTAGAAAAGGAAAAGATATCTTAAAGCAATATGATATCCAAAGTGATAGCATTAATTTACATCTAGAGTACTTACAACCAGGCGAATATAATTTGCAATTTATCTGGGATAAGAACCATGATAATAAATGGAGTACCGGTAAGTTTTCGGAGCAATCGCAACCAGAAAGATTCTATGACTACCCAATTCAATTGAATGTCCAAGGTGGTTTCGATATTCATCAAGAAATTGATTTGAGCGAAATTGATTTCTAAAGCTTTAGTTTTTCTTCAGACCTAACAAGCATAAATGGAATTCTTCCTTCTGCATCAATAACATATCCTTTAATAGTATCAGGATGCACAAATTTACCTTTATGTTTAATGTAATGGTCATTGTAATAGAAGATTAACTTGTCCTTTTTTAATTTCCATTCATCATTAATGGGTGTTCTATCTTCTGGGTGATGAGAGATCAATCTTCCTTCAGAAATAAAGTCTAATTCATAACTTTGATTTGCGTCTGTATAGAGCCATTTTGTATTCTCCATTACGATAATAGATTGTTGCTTTGCAGAACAAAATATAATAGCTAATAGCAATAATAAGCAGCCAGATTTAGACATTAGGATAAGCAATATTTACAAGACAATCTACAAATGTATCGTGATCATTTAGACTTTCTACCAATTGCACTTTTTCTCCACCAGCTTCTTCAAATTCTTCTTGGTATTCTATACCAATTTCAACTATAGTTTCTAGACAATCTGCAACAAATGCTGGGCAGAATACCAATACTTTCTTTTTGCCTTTAGCGGCTAAGTCTGTTAAAATGTGATCCGTAAATGGTTCTACCCATCCTTTACCTAATCTAGATTGAAAACCCACAGAGTATTGATCTTTTTCCAAATTAAGGCGTTCAACAAGTAGTCTAGTCGTTGCATAGCAAGTTGCTACATAACATTTTTGATTAGTCTCGTTGATTTCAGTTGCACACACATGATCATCGCAAGTTTCTGCATTAGAATAAAGCTTGTTTAGCTGTCGCTTAGGCAAGCCATGGTAAGAGAATATAATGTGATCGTAATCATCAAAATTATATTTGCTAGCTCTATCTATAATTGTATCGATGAATAAAGGGTGATCATAAAATTGATCTACAAATTTAATAGCAGGAATATTAGACCAACCACTCATTAACTTTTGCATCTCTACAAAAATAGTCTCCGTAGATGCTGTCGCATATTGCGGATATAATGGAATAACAGTGATCTTCTCATAGCCTTTTCCTTCCATCTCATTAAATACAGATTCCATACTTGGCTGCTGATATCTCATCGCTAAATATACATCTGCTTGGTCTTTAAGCTTTACTCGTACTTTTTCTTCCAATGCTCTTCCGTAAACCATTAACGGACTACCTTTTGGCGTCCATAATTGTTCGTAAGCTTTAGCAGATTTTGGTGCTCTAAAAGGAACAATAATCAAATTTACTAGAAAGAATCTACCAATTGGGTTAATATCAATAACAAAAGGATCATTTAGAAATTCTGATAGATAATTTCTTACATCTTTTACCTTCGGACTTTTAGGTGTTCCTAAGTTAATTAATACAACTGCTTCTTTATTCATAATACAAATGTCCAATTTTCAATTGAAAAAGCAAGTAATTCACTAAATATTACCCATTTAGTCAGTTTTGTTAACGTTAATTAGTTTTATCGATCACTAATTCTCTATACATTCATAAGATGAAAAAATTACTTTTTTGCTTACTAGCCTTTAGCAATTTATACCTTATCGCTCAGTCCTCTCATTATCAAATCGATTTAAAAACAATTTATAAAGATGATTTAAAAATAAGGTTCAATTGTGATGAATTAAAAACAGAAGAAGCAGTATTTTATTTTCCCAAAACAGTCCCTGGAACTTATGCAGTTTTGGATTATGGACGATATGTAAAAAAGCTAAAGGCCTATACTAAAGAAGGAAAAATCTTAACCGTAAAGAAAGAAGGAGAGAATGCTTTTAGAATATATAATGCCAAGGCATTAGACCACATAGATTATCAATTACAAGATACCTGGGAGCAAGCAAAGGGAAATATGATATTCGAACCAGCAGGTACTGGCTTTGAAGCAGGGAAGTATTTTGTATTAAATAATGGAGGTGTTTTTGGAACCATTCACGGATATGAAAATTATCCTTTTTACATAGATATCACTACTACTAAAGGGCTAGAAGGCTATTCTAGTATGATTAAGTCTAATACAGGCGATGTGCAACATTTTAAGGCAAAACACTATCATCAGTTAATTGATGAACCTATTATGTTTACTAATCAACAAGTTGAAACCATTCAGGTTAATAATTGTAAAGTTACTATCGCTAGTTATCATGCTGCAGATTCTGCTTCTCATTATATTAAAGCTTCTGTAGAAGAATGTTTTAAAGCGATCGGTCAATTTACAGGAACCCTACCAGTAGAAGAATATAACCTCCTTATTTTTATTGATGATCAAAGAAAACTAGGAGAATTACTGTCTGCAGAAAAGATAGGATTCTTTAAGATTATGAAGATTCTTTCTATGGCTGGAGGAATGGGAGGATATGGAGCCTTAGAGCACGGCTCGTCTTCTTTTTATTATATGCCAGACTTTGGAGACCATGGTTATACCAGTATGGTTAAGGATATTGTTATTCATGAGTTCATGCATATCTATGCGCCCTTAAGTATTCATTCAGAGTTAATCGGAGATTTCAATTATTTAGATCCTAAAATGTCTAAGCATCTTTGGCTGTATGAAGGGATCACAGAGTATTTATCTGTATTGATTCAGTTACAATCTGGCATGGGCACTTTAGAAGAATTGGTGCAAGGCAATATCAAGTCAAAGATTAAGAATGCGGCAGCTTATCCAGATAGTATTCCATTTACAGTGATGAGTGAGCATGTGTTTGATAAACCTTATATCGATCATTATGGTCAGGTTTATGAGCGAGGAGCTATTATGGGTATGCTTTTAGACTTCGAAATTATGCGATTAAGTGAAGGGAACATGACACTTAAAGATGTCATCTTTAAATTGACGCAGCGTTATGGAGCTGACAAAAGCTTTAAAGAAGCCACTATTATAAAAGAAATTGTAGATATGGTACACCCAGATTTACAAGCCTTTTTCGATCAATATGTAGAAGGAACAAGTCCTTTAAAGATTAAAGAAGGTTTCGATGTGGTTGGTATAGACTATGAAGCTGTACTAGAAGGTTTTGTACCTGTTAATGTGTTATCTAGAAAGAACAATGGTGTTACCTATCGATTTATTAATAAGCTAGATTATACAGACGAGAGGATAAGAATTAAATCTGTAGATACTAGTATTAATTGGACTGGTTTCGAAGTTGGAGATATTCTAGACATCAAAATGATTAATAAGACTTTTACTGATGATAAAGGCGTGTTCATAGAAAATGGTACTGTGATCAACTTACCAATAATTAGAAATGGCCAAGCTATGGATTTAAGTTTTCCTGCGCAATTGTATGAAGGGAGTGTAAGAGGTTTTATTAATACAAGAGCTGATAAAACAGCGGAACAAGATCGTATGTTAAAGATTTGGTTGGGACAAGAATAGGTTACATATTTGCAACCTTTTTTTAAAAAGACTATATTTGTAGAAAAGAGAAGGTAATGCAATATTTTATTCCATCAATAAAGAGGGGATAGGAAAGCATCTAGAAGAACTATATAAAATGTATGGTTAGATAACTCTTAATGATTTAGTTCAAAGACACACCATAATAAAGGATTTAAGATGAACACAAAAATGAATTTTGCCATAATAATTTTGATGGGACTAATTACTCAAAGCTTTGCAAACCAAAATGTTGAAAATGATTGGACAGAGGCTAATCTGCAAGGGAAAGTTAGGTCATGCTCTGAGTTTTTCTATAAGGCAGAGGATCGCTTCGGTAAGCTTGAAAAAGGTAGCTTAAACAATAAGTATACTTATAAATATGACGAGAAAGGAAATAAGACGGAGCAAACTACATAC
>JBELBA010000001.1:0-15753 GCA_042095635.1 Chitinophagales bacterium | reverse complement strand
TAAGTATACTTATAAATATGACGAGAAAGGAAATAAGACGGAGCAAACTACATACAATCCAGACGGTAGCTTAAATAAGAATACTTATAAATATAGCGAGAATGGAAAACTGACTGAGGTTAATGAATACAATCCAGACGGTAGCTTAAACAGTAAGTATACTTATAAATATGACGAGAATGGAAATCAGATGGAGCATAATGCTTACAAATCAGATGGAAGCTTATTCTTTAAGGAGACTTATAACTATGGCGAGAATGGAAAACTGACTGAGGTTAATGAATACGATTCAGACGGTAGCTTACACAGTACTTCTAAATATGAATATGATAATCAAGGTAATTGGATTAAGAGAATAGATTTTGAAGATGCCATTCCAAAGCATATCCTGGAGAGAGAATATGAATATTATAACTAATAGGGTTAGTTAACTAATCAAAGTTTCGTATCAAATATTGAATCTTTAGATCAATCAAAAGCAGTATTTTTTTTATTTCAAAGCTGGAGGAATAAGCAAAAAAAGCATGGATAAAATGGTTGCATTAGGCTTTAAAGAAATATATAATTTGAAGGGCGGTTATACTGCTTATAGGCATGAATAAATACATCGACATAGCATTACAATCTTGGGTAGATTATTGGAACTATATCGTCTATGATGTAATGCATCCCGGTCAAAATTTCTTTTACTTTTTAATATTATTATCAATTGTCGCTTGGCTGTTAGAGATTGTATTTCCTTGGCGAAAAAGACAGCAGAAATTTAGAAAGGATTTTTGGTTAGATGGATGCTATATGTTTTTTAATGTATTCATATTTACACTCGTTTTGCATAATGCTTTATCCAACATTTTTGTAGAACTCTTCAATGATTTTATAGGTTTATTTGGATTAACTAATATTGTTGCTATAGAATTAAGTACATGGCCGGTTTGGTTGCAGTATGTTATCTTAATTCTATTAGTGGATTTAGTGCAATGGTTAACGCATCGTATGTTGCACCGTGTTCCATTTTTATGGGAGTTTCATAAATTACATCATTCAGTAAAAGAGATGGGTTTTTCTGCTCATTTAAGGTTTCATTGGATGGAATCTTTGGTATATAAAACAAACATCTTTTTAGTCTTGTCTGTATTTGGTTTTGGTATTTATGAGTTCTTCTACATTCATGTCATAACTCTATTTATTGGTCACCTTAATCATGCTAATATTAATTGGAGTTATGGTCCTTTAAAATATGTCTTTAATAATCCAAAAATGCATATTTGGCATCATGCTAAAGTATTACCAAAGTCTTACAAGTATGGTGCTAATTTTGGGATCAGTTTAAGTATCTGGGATTACCTTTTTAAGACTAATTATATTCCGGAAGACGGAAGAGATCTTGCTTTAGGCTTTGAAGAAGATCAAGCTTTTCCAAAGCAGTTTTTAAAACAGATAATTTGGCCAATTAATAAATAGCTTTAAGTTTATACTTATTCTTTGTCTAACCTTAGGTACAGCTTTGCATGGCTAGTAGAATTTTGTGATGTATGGATTCCTATTCTTTTTATTGATTAGATTATTGGTTCTCAAGTTGAAAACAAAAGCTTAATTTCGTCTAAACGATTAAAGCATGCAACACTCTTTTACTGCTATAGATTTTGAAACAGCCGCAGGACATCATTTATGTTCTGTAGGAATTATTACTGTAGAAAAAGGAGAAATTGTAGAAGAGTATCATACCTTAATTCAACCCCCTAATAACTTCTATAATTGGCATAATATCCAGGTGCATGGGATCACAGAATATGACACTAGATACGAGCCAACATTTATTGATGTCTATCCAGAAATTAAGAAACGTTTAGAAGGTAGAGTAGTGGTCGCGCAAAACGAGTCTTTTGATAGAGGGGTACTAACAAAATCAATGGCTGATATTGGTCTAGAATATACAGAATTGGCCTTGCCAAAGAAATGGGAATGTACGCTTAGAATCTATAAAGAGAAAGGCTATAAGCCTGCTAAATTAGACGCTTGTTGTAGGGTGCATAATATAGAATTAAAACACCACGACGCATTGTCGGATGCAAGAGCTTGTGCTAAACTATTTATTCTCGCCAAGCAGACTCAATTATTTATCTAGATGTTGCTAGCTTCTAATTATAAAGCACCATTTGGGTTTTGGAATAAACAGCTTTTAACCATATTTCCTGCTTTATTTAGAAAGGTTCCTAAAGCTCCTTATCAAAGAGAAGAAATAGCGACTAATGATGATGATTTTATTCAGTTAGATTGGATCAAGAAAGCGTCTAAGCAATGTGTGATTCTATCCCATGGGTTAGAAGGAGATACATCTAGTGTCTATATGCAAGGAATGGCCAATCATTTAAGCGAAAATGGATTTGATGTTTGTGCATGGAATTTCCGTGGTTGTGGTGATGTATTGAATAAACAATTGGCTTTTTATCACAGTGGTTTTACCAATGATATTGCAAAAGTTGTAGCGCATGTTACAGCACAGTATGATGAGGTATTCTTGATAGGCTTTAGTGTTGGAGGTAATATTACTTTAAAGTATCTAGGAGAACAAGGAGACAAGGTCCATCCTAAGCTTAAATCTGCATTATGTTATAGTGTGCCGACAGATTTAAAAGCATGTTCTTTAAATCTAGATCAGGGATTCAATAAAATATATAGCCGTCGTTTTTTAAGAATGTTAAAAGGAAAGGTGGAGTCTAAAAAGCATTTATTACCTTCTGAATTATTCGGTAGAGCAGTTTCAACCTTAAAGGACTTTGATGATGTATTTACATCACATATTTATGGTTTTAAAGATGCAGCAGATTATTATACAAAGTCTTCTAGTAAAGCTTATATTCCTAAGATCAAGCTTCCTACTTTAATCATCAATGCTAAGAATGATCCTTTCCTTACCCCAGCTTGTTTTCCAATAGAGGAGTGTAAACTAAACGATTTCGTTGATTTGGAAATACCGGCTTCTGGTGGGCATGTTGGTTTTGTTAATCGAGGTGGCATTTATTGGTCGGAGTCCAAGGCGGTTGAGTTTTTTAGGACATAATTTTTTTATTTTTCTTCATTTTTTTGGCGAAAAAAATAAAGAAGAAACTACAACTTCATTGAAAGATCATAAACCTTCTGAACACAATCCCCAACAGAGACCCCCAAAACAAAATTAGAAGCAAAATGAAATTTAGGATTAGCTTGCTCAAATTTATTTACTTCATCAAGAAGCTCCTGATGATCCATATGATATTGCGGAATAGCATCTGACCAAACAGTATATTCATAGAAAGAAGGCTCGCCAGTAATATGAAGTAAAGCACGAAGATCCTTCATAATTTTCTGACGAATCTTGGGATCTTCAACCAGATCTGGATTTCTAGCGCCACCAATAATAGTGGTTAAAAGCACCTTACCATCTGGTGCAACATGCTTAAAGATCTGACTACTAAATAACAAACCTAAAAAGTGATGATTAGTATCCGCTAAAGTTAAACTTCCAAAAGCTTTCGGTAAATCAGGTATTTGGCCCTTATCAAAACCTAAATGCATTACACTAACCGAAGAATAGGGGACATTATTTAACTGCGTTTTTAGAAGTTCTTGATCGATATATTGATTAATACTTTTAGCTTTTCCTGTAAAGATCACCTTATCATAATCATCTAACTCTGCTGAGGTAGGAGCATGATTTAAACTAATATCTATATCCTTGGCTAAATGATTACAAAGTGTAATTAAACCACCTTCAAAGCTGAACATCTTGTTTTTAGGAATAGGTTTGACAAATGAAGCGGCTTCTTTCTTAGCAGCTTTCATATGCATCATAAATCCTTTAAATAAACTACCGCCATTTTGCTCTGCATTCCATAGTAATTTCATACCATGTTTAACCGCTATTTTGTCCGCATCTCCTGCATATATACCTGTAACAAAAGGTTGAATAAAATGGTAGTAGAAATTTTCTCCAAATCTTTTTTTTGCAAAGTCTCCAATAGAAGGATTATCTGTTGCTTTAAAAGGAGCAATAAAAGGTTCTTTTAATAATCTTAATTTATCCGATAAAGTTAAAAGTGAATTCGTAATAAAACTAATTGGAGAAGTAGGTACAGCATTAAATTTACCATCCTTTACTATAAATCTTTGTTTAGCCGCTTCAGTATTTGAGAAAATAATTTTATCCCAAAGACCAGCAGAAAGGATGAGCTCCCTCATCCCTTTAGTGTTTAATAGCACAGTATTAGGACCATACTCTAAAGTATATCCTTCTTTCTCTAAAGAGTGAATACTGCCACCAATTCGATTGGATGCTTCAAAGACCTTAACCGTATGGCCTTTCTTCGTTAAAAAGTGAGCGGCAGCTAAACCTGCAATTCCTGCTCCTACTATTCCAATCTTCTTTTTTGTCATCTTCTTTTCGTCATCTTTAGATTGTCATACTAAATATCCTGGTCGTCGGCTTATTCCTAATCAACTTCATATCAAAAGCCATACAAATATTCCTAACAAACGGCCTTGCAACTTCCGGAATTACAATACCATTTTCTTTAAACTCAACGAGTCCGTCTTTTTCCATTTCTTCCAAACGTCCTTTAATATCATTCATTCCTTCAAATTGTAATTTAGGGTCTACCCATGAAGTCTCGAAATGACACATAATATTTAAGATATGCCTTCTAATAATTTGATCTTCTTTGTTTAATAAATGTCCTCTAAAGATTGGGATTTTACCGTCATTAACTAAAGAAGTATATGATTCAACGGTCTTTGCGTTTTGTGCGAAACTATACCAAGAGTCACTAATAGATGACATTCCTAGTCCTATCATTAATTGCGTATTACTAGCAGTATAACCCATAAAATTTCTATGCAATTCTTTCGCTTCCATAGCTGTATACATGTTATCTGTCTTAAGCGCGAAGTGATCCATTCCGATCTCTACATAACCTAATTCATCAAACATTTGTTTACCTACTTCATACAACTCTCTCTTCTCCTCATCTTTGGGTAAATCATTCTCGTCGTAACCTCTTTGCCCTACTCCTTTAATCCATGGCACATGCGCATAAGAGTAATAAGCAATTCTGTCTGGCTTTAACTCCTTAGTCTTATTAATAGTATCAATTACAGAGTCTAAAGATTGTTTAGGTAAACCAAAAATCAAATCATGAGAGATAGAAGTATATCCAATTTCTCTAGACCATTCTGTTACTTGTTTTACATTTTCAAAAGACTGCATTCTATTAATCACCTTCTGTACAACAGGATCGTAATCTTGCACACCAAAACTATTTCTTCTAAATCCTAAATCGAATAAGACTTGAAGATGTTCTTTAGTGGTATTATTAGGATGTCCTTCAAAACTGTATTCATGTCCTTCCGCTCTATCTGCTCTTTTAAAGATCCCTTCTATTAGTAACTTCAAATTATCAGGGCTAAAGAAAGTAGGTGTACCACCACCAAAGTGTAATTCTTTAATCTTTGGTCGCGTTGCTAATAAGTCGCAGTATAAGTCCCATTCTTTAAGAAGGGTAGTGATATACGGAGACTCAACGCTATGCTGTTTAGTAATCCTTTTATGGCAACCACAGAATGTACAAAGGTTCTCACAGAATGGGAGATGAATGTAAAGACTAATCCCTTCTTCAATATTACTCTCATTAAAAGATTGCCTCATCGAATTAATCCAATCTTGGTAGGCAATCCCTTCCTTGTCCCAAAAAGGAACTGTAGGGTAAGAGGTATATCTAGGCCCCGGAATATTGTACTTCTGTATTAGTGAGTTGTTCATCTTATAAATTTACCGATAATCTTCGGAAACTAGCCATTCCAATCTCAAAATAAGCATAACATGTAATGACGGTAACGATGTTGAGGGACTAGTATAAGGAATAATTAAACCAGTTTCATTTTACGGCTGGGACAATAATGAAGCTTTTGTAAACCATCCCCATCCTTTTTAGCCTATCTTTGCGTCATGGCTTCAAAGAAGAAAAAGAATATTAAGACGGGTGCTAGTTTGCATCCTAATAATAAGCACCAAGGAAGGTACGATTTAGCTGCATTAGCAAAGACGAGTCCTGAGCTGAAGAAATTCATTGTTACTGTACATGATAAAGAAACAATAGAGTTTGCAAAACCTCAAGCGGTAAAGGCTTTAAACAAAGCTTTATTGATGCATTATTACGACTTGGAGTCTTGGGATATTCCTGCAGGTTATCTTTGTCCTCCTATCCCTGGCAGAGCAGATTATATCCATCACATTGCAGAATTAATGGCCAATGGAAATAATGGCCAAACACCAAAAGGTACTCAAATTACTGCCTTGGATGTGGGTGTAGGTGCAAGTTGTATTTATCCGATTATCGGAAATAAAGAATATGGTTGGTCTTTTATAGGTTCAGAATTAGAAAAAGGAGCTATTAAATCTGCCGCAAGTATCATTGCAGAAAACCCAGTATTACATCAAGCAGTAGTATTAAGAAAACAAACTTCGGATAGAGATGTATTTAAAGGTATTATTGAAGAAGGTGAGGTAGTAGATGTTACATGCTGTAATCCTCCATTCCATGCATCTGCAGAAGAAGCAACTGCTGGTACACAAAGAAAAGTGAATGCTTTAAAGACCAATCTAGAGAAAGCGGAAGAAGAGCCAACGATGAACTTCGGCGGTAAGAGTAATGAACTTTGGTGCTTTGGAGGAGAGAAGAGTTTTATCACTAATATGATCTATCAAAGTAAGCACTTCGAGAAGCAAGTAATGTGGTTTACTTCTTTAGTTTCTAAGCAAGATAATCTTAAAGAAATTTACAAGGTATTAGAGAAAGTAGAGGCATATGCAGTGAAGACTATTCCTATCGGAACTGGTAATAAACGAAGCAGAATTGTTGCATGGACTTTCTTAGATATTGACCAACAAGAAACATGGGCAAAAGCTAGATGGAAATAAAAAAAGCCTATTTCCTTTCAAAACCATATTTTAGAAGTAGCTGGTGTCGATTGAAGTATTCTTTTTAATACTACTCAGAGGCAACAACATCTTCCTCATTAACTTCCGATTTTTTCTTTTTACTGAACTCTTTTTCGAAGTAGGATTTGTAGAAGATGAAGATGGCAATAATACCAGCTGTAATAGAAGCATCTGCAATATTGAAGATAGGAGAGAAGACTTCGCCTCCACCTAGGTAAGGCATCCATTCTGGCCATCTAGTAGTGAAGTGTAACATATCTACAACTCTACCAAAAAGCATGGGTGCATACCCGCCTTGTTCTGGCATAAATTGGGCTAGTGTGTGAGTATAACTGTCTGTAAAAACGACTCCATATGCCAAGCTGTCGATGATATTACCAACTGCGCCTGCAAAGATTAAACCAATGCACACCATATAACCTAATGGGGCGACAGTTTTATATAATTTTCTGATGTAGAAAAAGATGAAAAAAGATGCGATGATACGGAAGACACTTAAGATGATCTTTCCAATCTTACCACCTAAAACCCAACCAAAGGCCATTCCTTTATTCTCTATGAAATAAAGCTCTATAAAACCATCAATAAGATCACGTTGTTCGTAATACTTAAAATCAAGTTTAACATAGATCTTTAGCCATTGATCTAGTATCAAAACCAGTAAAATGACAATAATGGGTAGATTCCGTTTCAACTAGCTTCTGTTTTCTTTGGCCTCCATACATAGTGTAGCATGAGGTACAATTCTTAGCCTTTCCTTCTGAATCAACTTACCTGTTACTCTACATATTCCGTAGGTCTTGGCATTAACTCTTAAAATGGCATTTTCTAAATTTATTTTAAACTTTCTCTGTCTTTCTAGATTTTGCATCAATCTTTCCTTGTCCATAGAGGAACTTCCATCCTCTATATCAAAAGATCCATAATCTCCTTCTGTTGCTTCAGTTAGCTTTACAATGGAGTCCTTGTAGTAATCAATTTCTTCATTGGTTTGGTCTAACTTCTCGTTTATAAGCGCTCGAAACTCCTCTAGCTCCGCATCGCTAAATCTCGTCTTTTCGGCCATAGTTCAATTATACTTTATCTACTAAAATTTTTACTTCCTGATCGTTAACATCAGTTAGTATTGGATTATTTATACGTTCTTCAATAAATAGGTTTTCAGCTAAAATTTCTGAACAAATATAGTTTTCATGATGCTTAATTGCAGACTCAATCCAGGCGGTTTTTTCAACTGTTAAATTGATTCTGTCTGTTACATCAAAATTTGATTCTTTTCTAATATTCTGCACTCTGTTCACTAACTCTCTGGCTAATCCTTCTTCCTCAAGTGATTTAGTAATAGTGATGTCCAAAGCAACTGTTAATGGACCTTTAGATGCGACTAACCATCCTTCAATATCTTCAGAAGCGATATCTACTTCTTTTAATAATAATTCGAATACTTCACCATTTAAGTCTAAAGAGTATTTACCATCTTTTTCGATAGCAGAGATATCGTCTTGGTTAAATGCAGCTAAAGCCTGTGAGCATGCTTTCATGTTTTTACCTAGCTTCTTACCAAGTAGCTTAAAGTTAGGCTTAATACTCTTCTTAATGATGCCGGTAGAGTCGTATACATACTCGATATCTTTAATGTTAAGCTCTCCTAAGATTAAGCTCTTTACTTTTTCAATCTGATCTTCGTAAGATTTATCCAATACAGGAATCATGATCTTGGCTAAAGGTTGTCTTACTTTGATATTCTCTTTTTTTCTTAAAGCCAATGCCATAGAAGAAATATCCTGAGCCATTTTCATTCTTTCCTCTAATGCGCTGTCTATAACAGCATCATCAGATTTAGGGAAATCTGCTAAATGAACGGACTCTATTTTATGTTTTTGTGTGATTCCATCTAATGATCTAAACATCTTCTCTGCATACATAGGTGCAACAGGTGCCATTAATCTAGTGATGGTATCTAAACAAGTATATAAAGTTTGGTAAGCAGCAATCTTATCTTCTCCAAAAGTACCTTTCCAGAAACGTCTTCTACAAAGTCTAACATACCAGTTAGATAAGTGATCCATTGTAAAGTCTTGTATCGCTCTTGCGGCTCTAGTTGGCTCATAGGCCTCAAAAGCATCTTCTACTTCTTTAATTAATGTATTTAATAAAGAAATGATCCATTTATCAATTTCTGGTCTGTTAGCAACAGGAATGGTATCCTCCTGATAAGTGAATCCATCAACATTCGCATAGAGCGCGAAGAAGTTATAAGTATTATGTAAAGTACCAAAGAATTTACGTGTAACTTCTTTAATTCCTTCTGTATCAAATTTAAGGTTAGACCATGGCTCAGAATTAGAAATCATATACCATCTAGTCGCATCAGCGCCAAAAGCATCTAAGGTTTCAAATGGATCGATACCATTCCCTAAACGCTTAGACATCTTGTTTCCATGTTTGTCTAGCACTAGTCCATTTGCAATTACATTCTTAAAGGCTGGTTTGTCAAATAACATTCCAGAAATAGCATGTAAAGTAAAAAACCATCCTCTTGTCTGATCGACACCTTCAGCAATGAAATCTGCTGGATGATTTTGCTCAAACACTTCATGGTTTTCGAAAGGATAATGCCATTGTGCATAAGGCATCGCTCCAGAATCGAACCATACATCAATTAGATCTGTTTCTCTAGTCATTTTCTTCCCAGAAGGAGAAACTAAGAAAATTCCATCTACATATGGACGGTGCAAGTCAAGACTGTTATCGTCAATATCTGCAGACATAAATCCAGCAGCTTTTGCCTTTGTTACTTCTGCTTTTAATTCTTCAATAGAACCAATACAGATCTCTTCAGATCCATCTTCTGTTCTCCAGATTGGTAGAGGTGTACCCCAGAATCTAGATCTAGATAAATTCCAGTCTACTAAGTTTTCTAACCAGTTACCAAATCTTCCTGTACCAGTTGATTCTGGCTTCCAGTTGATTTGATTATTTAATTCTACTAATCTGTCTTTAACAGCAGTCGTTTTAATAAACCAAGACTCTAATGGATAGTATAAAATCGGCTTGTCTGTTCTCCAACAATGCGGATAACTGTGCTCGTATTTCTCCACTCTGAAAGCCTGATTATTCGTCTTTAATTGGATCGCTATATCGACATCCACAGACTTGTAATCTGATTGATCCTTGAAGTTTTTTACATATCTTCCGGAGAAGTCTCCGCATCCATCAATGAAGCTACCCTCTTTGTTTACCAGTAGTAATTCACCAATTCCGTTTTGCTGACAAACTCTTCTATCATCTGCACCAAAAGCAGGCGCTAAATGAACGATTCCTGTACCATCTTCTGTAGTAACGAAGTCGCCTAATATTACTCTAAAAGCATCTCCACCTGTTGGGGTATGCCAAGGTAATAATTGCTCGTACTCCATTCCTTCTAGGCCTGTACCTTTATATTCTTCGATGATTTCCCAAGGCAGGTTCTTGTCTCCAGCTGTATATTCTTCCGTCCAAGTATTATGCTCTTCTTTAAACCATTTGCTTAATAATGGCTTAGCTAAGATTAAGTTAACTGGATTTCCAGTGTATTGATTATAAGTTTTCACTTTAACATAATCAATCTTAGGTCCTACTCCTAAAGCACAGTTAGAAGGAAGCGTCCATGGCGTTGTCGTCCATGCAATGAAGTAGTCATTCTCAGTCCCTTTAACTTTAAATTGCGCTACACATGTTGTGTCTTTTACATCCTTATAACATCCTGGTAAATTCAACTCATGAGATGAAAGTCCTGTACCGGCAGCAGGAGAATAAGGTTGTACTGTGTGTCCTTTATAGATTAATCCTTTATCGTAAAGCTTTCTTAATAAAGCCCATAAAGATTCGATATAGTCATTCTCGAATGTAACATAAGGATTGTCTAGATCTACCCAATATCCCATTTTAGTAGTGATATCGTCCCAAACACCTTTAAACTTCAAGACATCAGCTCTACATTCTTTGTTATAATCTTCAATAGAGATCTTTTTTCCGATATCCTCTTTAGTGACACCTAACTTCTTCTCTACACCTAATTCGACAGGCAGTCCATGTGTATCCCATCCACCTTTACGGTTAACTTGGAAACCTTGCATGGTTTTATACCTACAGAATAAATCTTTGATTGTTCTTCCCATTACGTGATGGATACCTGGCATTCCATTAGCCGAAGGAGGTCCTTCAAAAAACACGAATGGTTGCTCTGCAGATCTAGTAGAGATACTCTTTTCAAATATATTATTGTCTTCCCAGAACTTTAAGATTTCTTTGTCTACTTCTGGTAAGTTTAACGAACCTAATTCTTCGTACTTCATAATAGATTGATTTTAGGCTTTATTTATTTTTGCCAAACGCTTTGCTTCTTGTTTGGTCCCACTTTTTTTAATTGATCCCTCAATAGTTAATAATAGTGATGGCAGCAACAAAGTGTTTGTTAGCATCGCTACAATTAGCGTAATTGAAGTTAAAGTACCTAGTGCAACAGTTCCCCCGAAGTCCGATCCTGTAAAAGTGATAAATCCACAGAATAAGATGAGCGAATTGTATATCATACTTCTTCCTGTTTCTTTTAAGGCAACAAGAATTGTTTTTTGTGTATCCCAATTGTGTCTTTTAATTTCTTGCTGAAACTTCGCTAAGAAATGAATACTTGTATCTACTGCTATACCATAAGCAACACTAAAGACTAATACGGTACTTGGCTTTAATGGTATTCCCCAATAACCCATAATACCTGCCGTAACAATTAATGGAATGGTGTTTGGTATTAAACAGATAAACAGCATTCTTCCAGACTTAAATAAGGCCACCATAATAATAGCAATAAGAATGAATGCCAATATTAAGGATTGCATTAAGCTACCTGTTAATGATCTGTTACCGGCTAAGAAAGTAATACTAGTACCTGTTAATTGCACATCATATTTATGTCCAAATATCCCATCTAACTCTGATTGTAAAGTATCAATTAAAGCAGGTAGTTTTTCAGACCCAATATCTTTTACTCTAACAGATAGTCTTGTATATCTGCCAGTCGTATCCACAAACTCGCTTAATAATTCTTGACTTTTCGCATTGCCTTCTTGTTCTATGTATTTACCTATAGACTTGGCTTCAGAAGATTGCGGGACTCTATAAGATTTTGGATTTCCTCTATAATACGCTTGAGTAACAAACTTAAATCCTTCAGCAATAGATAATACAGAAGAGAACTCTTCATGTTTGGTAATAGCCTTTGCAGCTTTATCCATTCTTTTCATTGGGTTATAAGAAGACTTTCCTTTAAACTTTCCTTCTTTACCTGCATCAATAACTATTTCTAATGGAAGAATTCCTTTAAAGTGTTTCTCGAAGAATTTAAGATCTCTATATTCTGAAGAAGAGTGCGGAATATCATCTACAATGAAGCTTTCAGATTTTACTTTTAATAAACCAATGAATGCTACAACTACTATAACAACGGTAACCCCAAAGATAATCATTCGCTTGCCTAAGATCTTTTTAGCAATAAACTCTAGGAAGTTCTCCATTAGTTTATTGTCTAAGTACTTCGTTTGCTTCTTTGTTGGCGGCGGCAAGAAACTAAAGATGATAGGGATAATTAATAAGGAAACCACGAAGGTCGTCATGATGGATAAACCAGCGATTAATCCAAACTGCTTAAGGATAGAACTATCCGTAAACATATTGCTTAGATAATGCCATAAACCTAGTTTTTCCATGATATAACTAGAACCTCCTGTGAAGAAGAATACACCAAATCCTATTGCTGTTGTAAGGTTAGTAAACAAAGTAGCTACACCTACTTTCTCTACCACTCTTGTTAAGGCTTTCATCTTATTACCATGCTTGGTAAATTCAGAATGATATCTGTTAAGAAGATAGATACAGTTAGGAATTCCAATTACAATAATCAATGGAGGGATAAGTCCTGTAAGTATCGTGATTTTATATCCAAACAACCCAACTAGTCCTAGCGACCAAATTACACCAAAACCAACAACAACTATCGGGAAGATAACCATGTAGAAAGATCTAAACATGATAAATAGTAAGATAGCTGTAATACTCATGGAGAATACCACAAACCAGATCAATTCATCTTTAATCTTTACAGATACGACTGTTCTTATAAATGGTAATCCAGATTTATGTATAACTACATTATGTTTTTTCTCAAAGGCTTTTAGATAGACTTTGATATCATCTACTACTATGGATCTAGATTTAGAGTTTAATACAATTGGGTCTATCGTTAATGCCATTGCAGAGACATTGGTCTCTTGATTAAGAATTAATCCATCATAGAACTTAAGATTTCTAATCAGCTGTTCAATGCTATCCATTTCAGCGTCAGTCTCAACAGGGCCATTGATCACCGGCATAAAGTCCATCGTCTTAGAACTATCGTTTCTATGCATGTTATACAAATGAGCGATAGACAATACGTCTCTCACAGGCACTTTTACAAAACTGTCAATTCTTGGAATATTAAATCGCTTCTCTCTTAATTGAACAAAAAGTTGATCTTCTGTTTTTACAGTGTCATAATACAATGTATCTCTTTGAGAAATACTAACATTAACACCGCTGATGCCTTTGATGTCATTACCTAACGCATACCAATCATTAAAGAACTCTCTGTCAAAAATCTTTTCGGACTCCACGCCTAGGGTTAAGATGTTGGCGTCTTCACCAAAAAGTTTCTTAAATCTTAAGTTGTTTTGATAAACAGGATCTGGCTGAGGGACTAGTTTTGCAAACACATAGCTCAGTTCAATCTTTTGCATTTGGACTGCCATAAAAGCAGTTGCGATTACCAAGATTGGTAAGATGTAAAATCTGTACTTTAATAATTTTCTAGATAGCTTTTCCCACATAGGTTATAATCAACCTTTAAAAGTAAGAAAATATGCTATAAGCAGCGTGTTTTACTGCTACTATTTTATGCGCTATAGTTGATGTTATAAATAAAAAAGCCAGTTAATTTCGAAAATGAAATCACTGGCTTTTAATTATGTTGCACTAAACCTGATTAAATGGCGATTGCCTTAAGCTCCGGATTAAAGTCTAAATAAGTTAAATATATCATATTAGATAGGTGCTTTTTAGCTTCTGCTAATCTTGTTTTAGCGACATTAACAGATAAGTCTAATTGCGCTGCTACTTCCTTAATACTCGACTTCTGAGCTAACTTAAGCACTGTAATATGATTCTTATGTAAAAGGTTAACAAATGGCATTAAAGAATCGAAAGAAGTATCCTTCATATTTTTTAACCATCCATTTTTTATGTCATAGTCTAACTGATTTTTTTCAGCATATACAATAACGATATCATTTAATATCTCTTCAAACCATTTGATGATCTTTCCTTGGTCATCTAAGGTTTTAATTTGGAAGTTCATTTGCTTTAGGATATCCGTCGTAATTTCTTTAGCAAGATTATCTTCTGGGATAATATTAAGAATAACTTCATTCAACGAACTCGAAAAAGTGTTCCAAATTTCTGTTGTATTAATAGTCATAAGCTTTATTTTTACTGACAGCCAACTTACAAAGTTTTTTTGCTGCCTTCCAAAAGCTAGAGAATGTATTTTTCCACAATTTATGATTACACTTTATGTGGGGATAGTAAAAATTACTGTAATATTATTTTAATGAGATAGGGGTAACAAAGACCTTTTCGCTGGTCTCAATATTTAGATAACATTTAATGCTATGATCAATATTTAAGTCCAAATTTCTTTCAATTAATAGCGTTGGACTATTGATCTCTTCTGCATATAAAGTGTTTCCTTTGTCATCATCTAGGCTTAAGTATACCGTATGGGCATTCTCCATTTCAATGTATAGATCAATGTTGGCTTCTTCATTTTTCTTAAAGCTGATCAAAGTATTAATTTCGTAGCTCTCTTCCATGTTGAAAACAAATACCATTCCTCTACCCGGGGCATACCTTAATGTGGTAAATTCTTCATTTAACATTGGTGCAAACGGGCCTTGTTCGATGGTACTACTGTATTTATGTCCCTTTTGAGTTAATGCACATTTACCTAAACCTAATATAGTAGGCGTTTCTACCATCATATTTTTACTATTACCTCCATAGTGGATCTCAAAGAAACCCATCTCATAGAACCATACTTGATAGTTCATAGCTACTTTCTGACCATTAGCTAATTGATATAAAGTATTCGCCCATTCTATTTTAAAGATTCTGTTTCCTTCTTTTCCTACTAAGGCATACTTGATGCTTTCATTTTCTGTAGGGATATGCTTTGCATTTTTAAATCCTGCGGCAGAGATAAAGTTCATTTTCTTATCTCCCTCATTAAAAAAGTAAACTCTTCCATATTCGTCAATTCCTTCGATAGCGTTGAAGTATTGATCGATCACTTTAAAGTGAAATCCGATTTCAATTTTTCCTTCTTGTTGGTAATGATTGGCGTTTTTAAGAGCGCTAAAGACATTGCTTGTATTCTCTACTTGATAACTTGCAGCATTTAAGATAAAATTTAAGCTAGATAACAACAGTGTTATGTATAATTTCATATTCTTGTTTTGTGGTAGGAGTACTGGTATTACTCGGTTTTCTTATTATTAAGATAAGTTAAAAAGGTGAGAGTTCACAGTTTTTAGTTGGCTTTATGATATTTACCATCCTCTTAACTTAAAGGTAAATTAGGATTAAATCTATGTTGAGCCCTCTACCAAAAGGCAGATATTAAGAAAGGTTACCTCTCTTTCTTATCCCTT